>CALXTZ010000019.1 GCA_944391545.1 uncultured Alphaproteobacteria bacterium | reverse complement strand
AAAATAAATAAAAAGCAGGAAGAGTTGGAAGAGCAAAATAACCGGGTCGCTGAATTAAAGGAAAAAATTGAGGCATTTGCAACGGATAACGAAATCCAATTGCCGCAAGACATGAATTATGCCGATCCGGAAGATTTAGTGCAAATCAAAACATTGTTGCTTCAAGAACGGGATAAGAAGATTGCAAAGGCTAAACCTCTGATGAAAGAAGGATCTGAACCGATTGATTTGGTAACGCGGGACAATGAAACAAAGCAGGAAGTGACGGCTGCCGAAAATCGTCGAAAACAATTAGAAGCTCTCGTTCAATATGATGACGTAGAAGATCGGGAACGAATCAAAGAACAAATTATGGCTCAAGACGAAGCTGAACGTCAGGCAGCCATCGCGCGGGGTGAAGATGTTTCCGATTGGGAAGCGGCAGTTGTCGTCGATTACGGAACGTTAGTGGAAGCTTTGGAATATGACGTTGATGCTGAAGTTGCTGTTTCTTTCTCGAACGTTGATACGATTAAAGAAGCGATCAAAGAAGCACGTGCGAATGCTAAAATTACTGAATTGTCCAATAAAGAAAAGCAAAAAGCACGAGAGAAAGAATTGGCCGATTTAACAAAGCCGATCGATAGTATGTGCTCAAATGGTGGAATTCAAGGGACCTTTGACATTAATGCAATTCAAATTCCGTAGAAAAAAAGAAACAGAATCCGCGCCTTCTCTGCCGATGAGCATAGAAGAGCGGATTCATTTGGCTCGATTTTCATCCTGGGTTTTTACAGGGATCGGTTCCTTTTTTCTGATATTAAATTTCTTTTTTATTTTAACGTTGTATCAAATGGGAGCGCGATTGACCGTTTTGGTTCAACTGATTACTTTTGCCCGAGATTCGGATACATTGGTTATTCCGGATGATTTGAATGAAAAAATCGCGTCGTTGGATTTAGTGAACGAAGCGCTTGTTCGGGCCTATATTACGAAGCGATATGAAGTTCTGCCTGATAAGTTGGAAATGATGCGCCGGTGGGGCGGTTTCGGTGAAGTTTATTATTTGTCTGCCCCGGCGGTCTTTCGCCAATTCTTGGGAAATAGAAAATTAGAAGATAAAGTCAATACGGCGGTTCCGAACGGACCGATAGCGGTGGATATTAAGAAAGTCACCCGTGCTGGTTCTCAAAATTGGGTCGTTGAATTCGATTTAATTAAAAAAACGGGGGAAGTCGAGACCTATATTGCCTCTCTGCGACTGGTAAATAACCCGCAAAGGATTGTTTACAGGTCTTGGTTTAACAACCCTGTCGGGGCGACGGTCATTGAATACAGAGCGTATCCGAAGAAAAATGTATAAAACTTTATTTTATTAAAAGAAAATTAATATTGTTTTCTTAAAATAAAGTTGTTATGCTAAAAAAAATTCTAACAGGAAGGGCGTAAAAAATGAAAAATATTCTCGTATTTGCAGCGTTGGCTTTAACGGCTTTGTTGGTTGCTTGCGGTTCGATTTATGAAAAAGAACCGGTCGGCATCGGGACGGATTATTCTGAATTGAAAAAATCACCGTGTGCCTGCTTGGAAGTCAAATTAATGCCGGGTTTACCGGAATGGTTTTCATAAGCTAGGATGAACTGATGGCAAACGAACGTCCGGTATCTGTCGGTTATACATCGACACGGGTCGGCCAAACCGTCAGCTCTTCTCAAGATGTCTTATCTGATCAAACCAGTGAAGAAAACTTGAGAGAACGGCGGTATTTGTGGACTGCTCGTGCGTTTGCCGTTGTTTCTGCCGTGAGCTTGGTGACAAACCTTGTTCTGATTTTTGCTTTGTTTTCTTTGGTTCCTTTAACAAGAGTTCAACCTTTTTTGCTGACGTTTGAGGATAAAAACGCGCAAATTGTTCGGATCAACCCGATGAATGCAACGCCCCAACAATTGGATTACATTACGGAATCTCTTGTCCGCCAATATGTGGTTTTGCGCAATGCGATCGTTTACGATACGGATGAAATGTTGTCGCGCTGGAATGACCAAGGCCCTATTCGGTGGATGTCTACTAACGGGCTGTATTCACAATTTGTTCCGACGACACAGGAAGCTTTTTCTCGTATTCGTGAAAACGGCTTAACGCGGGATGTGACGATTTTGTCTGCTTTCCGCCAGGCGACAGACCCGAAAGGAGATATTTGGGTTGTTGAAATGGAAACAACGGAAATGGTGTCAGATGCGCCGGAACCGGTTGTCAAACAATGGGTTGTGACAATGCGTGTCGGGTACGAAAGAAAAAATGAAAAGTGGGAATTCCGGCGTAAAAATCCGATCGGGTTCACGGTAAAAGAATATAGTGTCCGGCCAAAAGGGGAACCTTCTTTATAAGGAATTGAATAAATAAAAGAGTAAAATGCGAAAAAACAGTCAAAAGGATAAAAGCTTCTTTTTAAAAATTGTTTTTTCGTATTTTTTTTATTTTGTCATCTTTTTGAGTGTTTGAATAAAAGTCTTTTGAAATCAACAAGAAAGGGAGAATTTGATTATTTTCGGTAAAGAAAACGAATCGAAAAGAAAATGAAAAAAATAATAAAGTGTTAATTTTTGTCATTTATATTACTTTTTAGTAGACTTTTAAATCGGATTTGATTTATTTTATAACTTAGGTGTTAACCATATCGAGAGAGCATGCAAGATGTTAAAACAAGAATTAAGAAAAAAACTTTTAATGATGACCGCAATCAGTTTGATGGCATTCAGTCCTTTAAGCTTGGCGGCGCAACAAGTTCAGCCGAGTAATGTGGACGCGGCTCAAATCAGTGATGCGATGGCTCAAACGGCGGGGAGCTTTGATACCATCAATCTCAGTTATTTAACATCGCTGGGTATGCAGCAAAAAGCTTGGAACGACCCGATGCAACATTTGGGTGAAGGGCAGTTAAAACCGGGCTATTCTCGGTATGTTTGGACGCCGGATGTGGTGTTGCCCATTCGTTTGCGTGAAGGAATGATGACATTGATTAACCTGCCGGCGTGGGAGTTGATTGAAAAAGTTCATATCGGTTCTCCGGAATCTTTCGGCGGTGAAATTGCTGCGCCGAACTCTTTGCTCTTGTATGCGGATCCGACCTATATCGGGGTTGACAGCAACCTGATTATTTTCGGTCGTTCGGGTAATCGATATGTGTTCTATTTGCGCAGCGAAACATACAATACGGACCGGATTACAAATTCGGTTGTTGATGTTTTGGTGGGGCCGAAATATACGCCGGCCAGTGCGGGCGGTTCGTTGAATATCAGCAACGGCGCTTCCGTAACGGCGAGTGGTTCCGGCCTTCAAGGCAATGCGCCGGGATGGAGCGGCGTCGGCGGAAACAGTTTGACGGCCGGCGGGACGCAGTCACCGAATATCGGATTGAATACGGCCGGTAATGCGCCGAAGAATTGGTTGGAAAGCATTCCTGTCGATCCGGAAAAATTCCGGTTTGACGTGGATGTCTTTATCCCGAACCCGGAAGATATTGATATCGCTCCGGAACGTGTCTGGCGGGATGAAATCTTTACTTATATTGATTTAGGTCCGAAAGCTTTGAATATGACTCAACGGCCGATTGTGAACTTGATTGTTCAAGGATCGGAAGTGCCGGTCGGGTCTCGGGCGAGAGGGCCTTACAGCCGTCTGATTGTTGTGGAAGGTATTGGCGATATGATTTTGCGCAACGGTCAGAAAGTTGTTTGTTTGAAACTGCGCCGTGATCCGGCACAAGGGCTGGAATACATTGATTATTCCGGATCGAATGCCAGAACATGGAATGCCGAACAACCCTCGACGACGGCGATGGCCGGCGGGAACGTCGGTATGCCGATGGGGCAAGATGCGGGTATCGGACCGGATGGGGCTTCTTATTCAAATCCGTATGCCACACGCGAAGATGCTTACACGCATAACATGATGCCGTTGCCGAATGATGTCAAGATGTCACAACAGGCTTCTGCCGGTATTGTGGATACGATGAACGGTATGAATATCGGAACGGCGGCGAATGCTTCTTTCCAAGTGCCGGTAACGGATAATATTGCGATTGAATTGGCTCAAGGCAATAATATCGGCGATTTGGAAAACAGATGGGAAGGCATTCGTGCGAAGAATAAAGATTTATTGCAAGGATATAATCCGTACTTCTCTATTGATGCAATGGCAGAAGGCGGTGCCCCTGAATTGTTCCGTTTACGCATTGGACCGGTTCAAGATGTCCGGACAGGCGATGCTTTGTGTGACAAATTAAGCCGCAGAGGGATCACATGTTCCGTCATTAGAACACAATAGACTTTTGGTGAAATCTTAAAACTTAGTGTTGGGTAGAATGGCAGACAATACATTATTAAGCTCGTCAGAGCAATACGTTAAAAAGTCGAACCGCATTTTGTTGTTCGTAGGCATTTTTGCACTTTTGGCATTTTTAATTGCTATCATGGTGCATTTTGGCTCTTCCACGCCACCGATTGAAGAAGAAGGGCCCGGCTTTGGCGGTGAAATTAGTATTGATGCCACAAACGAACCCGTCGATCCGTTATTGTTCGATCGGGATCGCCAAGATGTCAATTTGGTGGCAAGCCCGGCTTCTTTGAACTTGGATCAGGTGGTTGTCGGCGGTACTTCCGAGGCGATTATTACCTTAACGGCTCAAGGCGGTCCGATCCGTATTAATTCGATGGAATTGGTCGAAGTCCAACAAGACGGCTTTATTATTGAAAACGGCTGTCCGACGGATGCGGCGATTCCCCAAGATGGTACATGCAATGTGAAAGTTTTGTGGAATCCGGTGTCGGTTCGACGGTTGCAAAATAACCTGAACATTAATTGGATGTGGGATAACCCAAATGCATTGCCTTCGGCGACAACCAAAAATTTGTTGATTACGTTGGTCGGTCAATCAACGGATTCTAAAGATTGTATCATTTGTGAGACGGTAGAGCCGAAAGAAACCAAACAAAAAGGAACGTTGGATCCTGAAACCGGCATGTATTTGTCGGATACCGGCGAGATTTTGGGAATTGTCGAACCTGAATTGATTCCGATCAGCTTAACGGGCACTTTAATGGGACGGATTGTGCCGGAGACGCAGGAAGTTGTGGATGATGAAGGGACTGTTCTGGGACGTTTATTGCCGGATTATACGATTGTCACGAAAGAATTAAAGGTTTTGGGGGCAGCTTTGCCGGTTTTACCTGTTTTAAACGCAAAAGGCGATGTGATCGGTCAATTGACGAATGAAGGAACCGTAGAAGATGCTAATAATAAACTGATTGGGTTGCCGATGGCGGACGGGACGATTGTTGATTTGAACGGTCGGATTATCGGGTCTGTCATGCCTTGGTCGGTTGTTTTGAACATGTCTTCTCAAGCTGTCGG
Source organism: uncultured Alphaproteobacteria bacterium (assembly GCA_944391545.1). Taxonomy (GTDB): domain Bacteria; phylum Pseudomonadota; class Alphaproteobacteria; order CAAHEQ01; family UBA3637; genus CALXXA01. The sequence continues at coordinate 11,680 of CALXTZ010000019.1, read as the reverse complement.
TGTGACGCAAAAAGACGGGTCTGTCATGAACACGCAAAAACAAAAAATCGGTCGGGTTTTGCCGGGCGGTTTGGTTGTTGACGGATCGGGAGCCATTATCGGGGGTGTAACGCCGAAAGGGCTCGGCATCGGCTATGGCTGTCAATCTTTGGGTTCCGTTGAACAAAACGGTAAGATTTTAAATGCTTTCGAGCAACAAGTCGGCTATGTCACGATTGATGGGCTTGTTTTGGATATGGGGGCTGTTCCGATGGGGATGGTCATTCGTGAAGGATTGGTCATCAATACAGACGGTCGCGTGACGGCTTTCGTGAACTCGGAAGGAAAAGCAATTGACAGCGCTGCTAATATGCTGGGGTGTGTCAATCCTGACGGAACGGTGGGTTCCGGCAAGAATATTGTCGGTGCCGTTATGCCTAAAGGCCGCGTTGTCGGGTACAATTTGCAGGTACAGGGAATCGTTTTACCGGACGGATCCGTTGTCACGCAGACGGGAGATGCGGTCGGACGTGTTCTGTCAACCGGGTATGCGTTGAATTTAAATAACAAAGTCTTCGGGGCCGTTGTTCCGAAAGGAACGGCGATTGCGCAAGGATGCGTTTTCTTGGGTATCATTGATCTGGACGGACAAGTTTTGAATACGGCCGGAGATGTTGTCGGCTATGTCAATCCGGACAAGAATGTCTTGAATGCGAACGGCGAGATTATCGGCGGTGTGACGCCTTCGGGGTCTGTTGTCGGCGTTAACGGCCAAATGGTCGGGATTGTTCGGCCGGACGGAAAAGTGGTTGATAAATCCGGTCAGGTAATCGGATGCGTTAATCCGGACGGTACCGTCATTGATGAAAAAGGAAATATCATCGGTCAAGTTGTCAAACCGGGAACAGTTTTGGATGAAAACGGCAATCCGCTGGGTTGGACCGTTATCGGAACGGATGTTTATGACGAAAACGGTCGCAAAATCGGAACGTTGATAAACGGTCAGGTGGTGAATGAACGCGGTGAAATCATCGGATTTATTCCGCCGGACGGGATTATTGTTTCTCCGGAAGGGATTTTCTTGGGACGGTTCACCAGCAAAACCGGTTATGCCGTTGATGAAAAAGGAACCAAGTTCGGGCGCGTTTTACCGGATTATACAACGGTCGGCATTGAAAGTTCCGACATTATCGGTGCGCTCATTCCGGACGGTAGCCAACTGATTAATATTAACAATGAATGGATCGGATCCGTTCAGGCTGACGGAACGGCTGTCGGTGCGAATAAAGAAGCTTTGGGGGTTATTCGGGCAGACGGCAGCGTTGTTAACCGAGACGGAATGGTTTTGGGCGGTCTCATGCCGAAAGGGTCTGTATTGGATTGGAACGGCACCGTGATCGGGCAGGTTTTAAATACCGGGAAAGTTGTTTCTCCGGCCAACAATGAAATCGGCGTTGTGACGTTAAACCGTATGGTTGTTGATGCTCAAAATAATGTCATTGGGATGGTATTCCCGGAAGCTTCCATTCCGTTAGGGCAAAATGGAGAATTGTTGGGTTTCCTGACGATTAACGGCGGTGTGAATAAAAATGGTAAATCTATCGGGCATATTACGGCAGCAGGGAATGTTTATGCAACAAACGGTCGTGTTTTGGGATCTTTGGTTCGATTGGGATCTGTGGTCGGTGCGAATAAAGAATCGATCGGTTGGTTGTCTTTTGACGGGAAATTGAACGGCAAAGACGGCAAAGCGATCGGACAAATGATGCCGGACGGTTTTGCGGTTGATGAAAACGGAAAACAAATGGGGCATTTAATCCCGCGTCAAACCGTTGTTGATTTGTTGGGCGAATTTGTCGGTACCGTTTCCGTCAACGGCCGTGTTTTAGGGCGTGCCGGTGAAGTGTTGGGAACATTCCCGTATGATGACAAAATGTGGAATGACAAAAACGTCTGGGTCGGCCGTGTTTTGAAACAAGGTGTTGTTGTTGATCCTGCCGGAACACTGTTAGGGTGGACGCGGTATGACGGTTCTGTCGTCAATGCCAGAGGTCAAGTGCTCGGCTATGTTCAATCTGATAACCGTGTGTTGAATGCGCAGAATGCTGTTATCGGGCAATATCTGCCGTTCGGGACACTGGTTTTGGATGATAAAGGGCGTGTTTTGGGCGCTGTCAGCTTTGACGGTACGGTTAAAGACGGTAAAAACGCCGTTATCGGCAAAGTTGTCGGTTCGATGGTTATGAATGCGCAAGCCGACGTTGTCGGAACGCTGATGCCGCAAGGGTATGCTGCGAATGAACAAGGCAAGGTCGTCGGTCATATTTTCCCGAATGGCGTTGCGACTCAAAAAACGGATACAGACACGATATCCGATACGTTGACGTCCAGCTTGCGGATTGTAAATGCGGACAAGAAAATTGTCGGTGGTGCTTTGCCGTTCGGTTTGGCATTAGGGTTGGATTTGGCGATTGTCGGAAATGCGGTTCCCGACGGAGAAGTGATTTTCAACGGATCTCCGACGGCGTACATTTTGCCAGATGCAACGATGTATGATGCCTTGGGTAAAATCTGGGGCGGTGTCTTGCCTCCGAATGTGATTTTAGGTCGCGACGGACACATTGTGGCCAGAACTTCCGTTTCAAACGCAATTGCTGATTTTACAGGGAAACGGTTAGGAACGTTAATGCCGTTCACAACTGTTTTGAGTTCTTCCAATCAATTGGTCGGCTTGGGAATGATGACCGGTGTTGCAGTTGATGACGATGCTCAAATTATCGGGTTTATCGGCGTTGACGGTGCCGTTGTCGGAAAAGACGGTGTCGTTAAGGGCCGCGTCATGCAAGACGGTACGATTGTTGAAACGTTGAACCGAGATGTTTATGCTTTAATGCCGGACTTCGGGGATGCCATGTCTTCCGGTGCTGCCATCGGTTTGAAGCCTGAATTGTTCGGTCGGGCGATGCCGTCCGGGGATGTTTTGAATACGGCGAATGAAACGATTGCGCATGTTTTGGATGATGCCACTTTGTTGGGAACAGACGGTGAGTTGAAAGGGGCTTTGGTTCCGTATCGGACAGCCATCGATCATCAATCCAATGTGCTGGGAAATACGACCGGTGACGGGAATGTCGTTAATATTCAAGGAACGCTTATCGGTAACTTGGCAAGCAACGGTGCGGTCAAAGGGTCTCATGCGTTAAAGACGCTCGGGGCAGTCTTACCCAGTTCTTTGGTGACGGATGATCAATGTCGAATTGTGGGTGTCCCACGGTATGACGGTCGGATTATCAGCAATAAAGGCGAAGTCGTCGGTGTGTTGAACTTGGATGGAACGGCTTTGTCCTTGAAAGGAACGCCTATCGGCGGAACGGTCTTAAAAGGATCGGTTATCGCAGATGATGGGACTTTGCTGGGTCGGACTTTGCCGGATGCCGATGTGATTGATACGATGGGCATTTCGATCGGGTGTTCTCGCCATGACGGAACGGTTGTTGATAAAGACGGTAATTTAATCGGTCACGTATTGAAACGTGGGATCGTTGTCGACGAAAACGGAAATGTTTTGGGTCGTGTTAAACGGGACGGTTCGGTTGTCGATAAAAACGGTAACGTTATCGGGAAAGTTTTGGGTGACGGCACCGTCGTTGACATGAACGGAAAACCGATCGGTCGTGTTGTGGATTTAAAAGCCGAACAACTGTTATTTGACGATAACGGTAATATCACCGGTACGATGGATAAAGCCGGACGAGTCTTTGATAATAAAGGGAAGCATCTCTTTACGGTTGCTCCGGACGGGAAGCTTTATGATCCGAACGGCAATTTAATCGGATCCATTGACGATGAAGGCAATATTCGCGACTTAAACGGTAATGTTATCGGAAAAGTCGGCAAAAACGGTATTTCCGAAATGCCAAAGTATGTGTATGGGGCTGACGGTTCTATTGAAGGGTATGTCAAGGACGGCAAATTCCGTAACTTGAACGGAGATGAAATCGGAGACTTGATGCCGAACGGAGTGCTGACGAAAGACGGTAAACCATACGCACAACTAAATTCGGATGGATCTTTGATGCCGGTGGATTGTTTGAATGCAAAATACAACGGTGAAGTTCGAGATTTGAACGGTAACTTGCTTTATACGATCAAGTGCGGAAAAGTATACGATGCCAACGGCAGACAAGTCGGGACAATCGATGAAAACGGTGTTATTCGGGATATGAACGGCAACGTGTTGGCTCGAATTGACGGAGATGGAAATGTCTATGATCCGGACGGCAATTTGATTGGCCGGTGGCAGGGCGATTCGGGCTTCCTGTCCGGTGATTTGGCAGACGTTTTCAAAGGCGGCGCCGGTCTGTTGGGTGGCGGTCAAAAGCTGCAAATCGGAGATCAAGAGTTTATGTTGATGCCTGATAACAGCATTATCAATCCGTTAACGGGCGCTGTTGTGGGAACGATGCGGGACGGTGAAGCGTTCACGTTGAACGGCAACCGGTTTGCCGATGAGTTTGGTGATGCCAAACGCTTTACGCAACAACCGCTTGTTTTCTCGCCGCAACAATCGCTGCAAATGCAACAGATTTTAGCGGCACGTCGTCAGAAAATGAAGGAAAAGATGAGCGCTTCCGGTAATCGGTTGGCTAAATTGACGCCGGACGGTCGGGTTTTGGCACGCGCGAAAGCGAAAGTCACAAAAGACTTCGGGTCAAAATCGGTATCGACATGGCCGGTGGATATGAGCCGCATGATTTTGAAAGACAAAGCCATTCCGGCAGTCTTGTCGCGCTCGATTGACAGCCGTTATATGTCTGTTCCGGTATCGGCAATTGTTGAACGCCATATTTATGCGGAAGACGGACGGAACATTATTATTCCGGCCGGCAGTAAGTTGATCGGCCGCGTTACGGGCAGCCCGGGTGAAAATCGGGTGGCAAAAGTTGAAATTTCATGGGAACGTCTGGTTCGTCCGGATGGTGGTTCATTCACGATGCAGGCTGTTTCCGGAGATGCTCAAGGGCGTGGCGGTGTTGCCGGATACTTGGATGAAATGTTCTTGGCCAGATACGGTAAGCCTGTCTTGCAATCGTCTGTTGTTTCGGCGATCAGCTACTTGATTGCGTCGGATGAAACGGTGACTCAAAATGAAAATTACGGGACATCGTCGCAATCTGACCGTGCGCAGGCTGCACAACAGGCACGTCAAAACTTCATTGATGATATGGAGCTGATTTTCAACCAGATGATCGAAGATTCGTCTGCTATTCCGCCGATTGTCTTCATTCCGTCGGGAACGCGGTTGACTGTCTTTGCGATGGAAGACTTGTGGCTTAGATCCGAACAGGATGATGAAGATGATTATGTTGCTCAAATGGGAGCCGATTCGCCGGTAGCTCAACAAGCGCCGACAGGATATGGGTTGGCTTCTCGTCCGGTTCAGGGAGCCTCCTTGGGAACGGGCGGAACGAAGAGTATTGCGACATCCGCTGGGACGGGCGCTGTTTCATCCGGAATGGATATGAGTGACGGAGAAGCGTATAATCCGGATTATACGGACGAGGACTTGGGGATTGCTGGTGAGCCGATTTATGAAAATAAATCTGCCGGTGATTCGTCAACGAACAATCCGACGTTAGAAGATGTCTACCAAGATCCGAATATCGTCGAATATCCGATGTCCGGTCAAACGAATCGGATTGCGACGCCGCTTCAACGAAAAGAGGGAGCAACGGCTCCGTCTTCACGCTTGTTCTAACTGAAGGAGGAGGCTGTGCCAGAGTTATCAATATCTGAAACTTATAAAGTTTTGGAATCGGCTTTGCGGCCTCTTTCATACTGGTATAGTCAAGACGATGTCGAAGAAGTAGCGGTAGACCATCCGGGATCGATTTGGTTGCGCATGCGTGGGAAACGTGCTTTTCCGTGGGTGGAGCAGATAGATCCTAAATTGACTCGGGAATATTTAAACAACATTTTGTATATTATTGCCAATACATATGATTATTCTTTTAATCCCGTAGAAGGAACGCCTGTTGTTTATGCGACTTTGCCGGGCGGCCACCGTTTTACCGGAATAGCCGGTCGAAACGTGATGTATGATAACGATGACTTAACTGGCGGCGTTGCTTTGGCTATTCGTGTTTACAAAGAAGATCTGCCGATTGACTTTTCAAGTTTCGGTTTTGCACCGGGAGAACGGCTTCGGCCGTTGAATAAACTGCAAAATGTCGAAGATCCGGATGATCCGTATGATCGGTTGATGCTGTCTATCCGAAAAGGGGAACATTTGCTTATCAGTGGGGCAACGGCGACCGGTAAAACGACTTTTTTAAATAATATTATTAAGATTTTGGAACCGCATAAACGGATTCTAACCATCGAGGATACACGCGAATTAATCGTCCCGCATAAAAACAGAGTTCATATTGTTTTGCCGCGTACGGATCAAACAAATACATTTACGTATGCGCGTGTGATTGACTTGGTTGTGCGGTTTACGCCGGATGTGATTATCGGCGGCGAAATTTCAACCTCGAATGCAAGCGCTTTGTGGGAATTAATGGGGTCAGGCCATGAAAACTGCTTTGCGACCATTCATGCCGAAAATCCGGAAGAAGCGTATAAAGCATTTATTGCGCGGATTATGAGAACATCACCGACAATCGATCGCGAAAAGACATTGGCAGAGATGAAAGATAAATTGCGGGTTGTTCAAATTAACCGAAACGGCAATATTCGGGCAGTGACGGCGATTACATAGAGAGATTGTTTTGGGGAGAAGAACCGCCTCGCGAGGGGCGGTTTTTTTTATGTAAAAGAGAGGATGTAGAAAGTCCTCTTTTTTTATGAAGATTTTGCTTGACAGATGTCGGGGGGGGGGGTAGTGTATACTGTTTCCAAGTCTGTTTTGTAAAGAGGAGGAAACGATGTCGGTGTTCGGAAGCATATTTGGAAAAAACAGGTCAGGGAAAGGGGCGCTTTGGCTGTTTGGGGGAAATGCTTTTCCACCCGCTGTGCGGCGTAGCCGAAGAATTTCAGCGCAGCCGGAAACCGAACACCATATCGGCGGTTCGCCCGCCCGCGCTCCTTCGCCCCGCCGATGGGGACAACAGGATGGCATGGGGCATTTCCCTTTTTCTCCCACCGCGCCGAAAAAGTTTGGGAGTGCGGCGACTTGGTGTAAAGCCAACGGGATGCATTTGGCGACCATGTATGAGGCTTGCCCTGACTGGGATGGAACATATGGAAACGGTTATCCTTGCCCCATCAGCGGAAGCTCAATCGGTTCGGATGAACATGCTTGGACGGCGACGGTATCCGGGGAAGGCTATGCCTATTTCGTAAATCCTGTTTCTGGATATGTCAGCACTCTTTCCCGTAGTTATCCGGGGGCTTATGCCTTGTGTGCCAATTAACGAAAGAAAGGAGCCGAAATGCTCCTTTCTCCCGTAAAGTATTCAAAAGTGGAACGGACACAAACTTTAACAATGGTTTCCCAGATATAAAGCTTGAAACAGGCCTGTCCCAAAGCCTGTTTGAGAAACTTATCTGTTCGTCGGCGGAATATTGATTTGCGCCAAAAATCCGGGACGGATAATGCTGGTTGCGTATTCAATATTGCCTAATTCAATCGTGTAGGATGGAACGCCCGTAATCCGTGCGGCTTCGTCGTAAAAAGAACGCGCTTCACGATCACGACGCGTGGCATTCATCATAAACAAAACACAGCCTTGCGTTCTTTCGGCAATCCCACAGCGTTTGCGACCTGCCGGCACTTCCGGATTACGAACAACGCCTTGCAACCCGCTGGTCGTTGTTTTTGTTGTCCCGCCGAACACCGTTGCTCCGAATAATATGCCGAAGAGAAAGACACCGGCCAGAATAGCACCCATCACTTTTGTCGTCAGTAAGACCGGCGGCAAATTAAATTGAGCGGCAAAGTTATCATCATACAAACCCCCGGCCGGTTGAGCCGGTTGTGTTTGACTTGGAGGCGGCACGGCTGTCTTCGGTTGAGCAACGGTTTGCTGCGTCGTTGCCGAACGTACGCTTGTCGGCATTTTCGGCGCATTTGTTCCCGATGCCGCCGCCGGCTTATAGACAGGCATTTGCGGTGCCGCAGGAGTTTTTGTCCCTGATGGCGGAAGAGGTGCTTTGAAAACCGGTTTAGGCATATCGTTTGACATTCTTTTTCCCTTTACTTAACAAGACGCATGATACGCGGTTTCATCGTAATCAAGTATTCGACAGACTGTGCCTGCGGATTAAACACAGTTCCCGGAATACCGATAATGTTTAAATCATCATCAATGCTGTAGAATGAATAGAAAGATGTTACTTCCCCGTTCATTGTATCTAACGCAATGTTGGATTCAACGCGTTCAGTGCTTTGAATATTGCTTTGCAACAACAAAGATAAATCTTTTTCAGGCGTATTCATCAAAGCACATTGGCCGATGTCAAAGCGAACTTTCCATCCGTTCGGCATAACGGCAACGCCTTTGGAAACCAGATCAACCCGTGCATAGGCTTTTAAGTTATTCAATAAAGTAGCTTGTTTATCCTGGTGATCCGTGATAATCATCCGCCCCAGCAATCCGTTAACGGACATGTTAACTTTGCGATCCCCGAAACTTTGGATGACATTTTGCCAGCTGAAGCCCATGGTGTCTCTGGGGAAAACACGATAAACGGCAACATCAAACAACAACAGACGCGGATCTTCTTTCAAGTAATCAATCAACCGTTGAATTGTTGCCTGTTGCGGTTTGGTGACACGGAAGTAAAGTTCATTTTTCCCCCAATCCGGTTGAACATTCGTGATGTTTGCGCCGCGTAAAGCATCCAAAACGGCATACATGCCGACGGATCCGCCCGGCACTTTTAATTCAAACCGAGCCCAGCGGGATAAATACAATCTTTTCTTGGCCGCATCATAGCGCACGTAAGCATCGCCCGAATCGGCCAACTCTTCCACGACGGCCGATAATTCGCCATGAATGTCTTCGGCCGACATATCCGGGAATAAACCGTCATCCGAATAGACTTTAATTCCGGCTTCGGAAACAAGCGTTTGTATTGCCATGTCTAAAGATTGATTGCTGAATGTGTATCCGTTGACTTCAAAACGCGGCATCGGATCGTTTTTTTCCAACCGAGTTAATTCAAAATCACCGGCTTTTAACGGGATATCTGAAATAATCCGTGTTGTCGGAGCGGGAATGCGGCAACGCATCGGCGTTTCAACGTTAACCGTATCAGCCGAAGATCTTTCCGGCGGCATGAGCGGAATATTTTTTCCGGCCCGCATTTGTTTGTTTTGAGCTTGGCGGGCATTGTACCGATTGACGGGAGCGTTCGGATGAACCGGCGTTCCTTTTTCAACGACAATCGGAATGATGACCGTATTGCTGACATCGCCGCAGGCATTCGCTTGAACTTCGCAAGGAGCCGTATTGGCCGGCGGTTGTACAGCCGGTTCTTCGGTGTATGACGGTGTTGCCGCGGTTTGTTGGCAGGCAATCAGTCCGAAGCTGGCAAAAGCCAAAAGGCAGGTCGTTAAAATATATTTTGTGCGCATCCGTTTATCCCTTCTGTGATGTTGATGTCGACCCCGCGGGTTGAGAGACGCCTTCTTCCAAGATGTCGAGACGACTGATCGAATCGCTCATATTCGCTTCTGTTTGTTCATAAGCTTTTAAGAGCTCTTCTTTCGACGCTTCTTCCTCTTTGGCATAAGGATCATCCATCAGTTCAAATCCGTCCGGAGCCGGTCCTAAATATTCTTTTGTATTGCTGGTGTCAATCTGACCCAAAATCGAACGAGCATCCACACCTTCTATGATATTCTCTGCCGGTTGTGATTCGATTTCGGGCAAATGCGCCAGTTCCGTGTCAATGACTTTTAAGAAATCTTCCAGACCTTTGCGGCCGTCTTTTAATTGCTGTTCAATGACTTCGGCCAACAACTGATTGTCCAGTAAGTTTTGAATGTTTTCTTTAAGCGAACGCATCATATCAACAATAAAACCGTAATGCGGATAAGCCGTCAATTCGATATTTCCCATATGAATGCATTTAGCCGTTGCCCAAGCAACAACTTGTTCATACAATGCTTTTTCTTTTAAATAATTTGCAATTTCCCAGTTTTTAGGCGTTTCTTCTTCAATCGTCACCGTCTCTTGAATAATCGGAGCCGCTTCCGGTTGCGGTTTGTAAACAGCTTCTTCAACAACTTCTGTGACAACGGGATGAGACGTTTGAGGCATCTCTTCCGGACGATTTTCAAATACATCAGCTTCTACGGATGTGTTTCCTTGGTCGTCTTGTTCATAAACAATGTCGGAAGAAGGATTTTCATCTTGAACGTACGTTTGTTCCGGTTGAGCGATTTCTTCCGGTTCGGGAACAAGAGGATCGCCGACAATATCTTCCGTGTAGGCCGGTTGAGAAAGCACCGGTTCGGCTTCCTGTGACGGCAAAGCCGGTGTATCCAAAATATCTTCTTCGGTCAGGATCGTATCTTCAGAGATACTTTCGGGATAAACTTGAATATCTTCTTGTGTTTGCAGAATGTCTTCTTGAGCGGGAACCGTATTCGTGTCGGTAACAAGCGGTTGCCCCATATCTATTTGTGTTTCTTCACGGGTAAACGATGCCATATCCGTTTCAGGCTGTTCTTGAGAAACTTCAACGCCGGACGGAATCGGAATGTCTTCTTGAACCGGCGCTTGTTCCACTTCGACAGCTTCGGTTATTTGGGTTTCCTGAACGGGAACAGCTGTTTCAACCGGTTGCGGCGTACTCGGTAAAACCGGCGAAATGTTGGCCAACAGTTGACGTAATTTGGCAACAACTTTGTTGCCTTCGTCGCCGAACAAAGCCAACCAATATTCAAGCGTCGGCAGACGATCTTCCAACACCGCCGGATCAACCGGATCCGTTGCGTTTAAATATTGGTGTGCTTCTTCCCAAGCCGCCAAAGCACCGTAATAGTGAATGGCATGATTGGCTTTTTCTTTCAGGGAATTTAATGTGGCGGGATCAATGCCTTGAACGGTTTCAAGCTCGTTCGTTAAAACTGCCGTCCAATCCTGTCCGTAAATCGCTTGAGCGGCATCAACAATCGGCTGTAACGTTTGTTGATCTTGTTGATAAGCGGCTAACGCATCCAATAACGATTTTAATTGTTCAGAACTCGGCATCTTTCTTCCCTCACATAATAACTTTATCTTACTATAGCGTAAGATGGTTAATGATTATTTAAAATTAAGTATCCTCTTCTTCAATTAAATCGACGGAATATTTTGGAATCGGATGCATTCGTTTGTTTTTGGCCGCTGCCGTAAAGACAGGCTTCGGCGATCCGGCTTTTTTAGAGGAATTTTGTTCTTTTTCAATCGCTTGTTCTTCATCCGAAGCGGCTTTCTCCTGCGATGGAATAAGTCCCGGCCCGGCTTGATTGAATAAAGAATCTAAAATATGTTCATTGCTTTGCTGCATCAGCGTAATTTTTTCAATTGCCTGGTTCAGCGTCTGTTGCATTTTGTCAATGTCTGAATCGACGATGATGAATTTCAAAATATGAGCCGTTTCTTCATTTTGTTGATGAACGAGGGATAGAACCTGTTGTTTCAATTTTTCCAAATCTTTTTGCTCCATGGAAATAACAGTTCGCGCAACATCTTTAACCGTCGTT
>CALXTZ010000018.1 GCA_944391545.1 uncultured Alphaproteobacteria bacterium | reverse complement strand
AACGCCGGCTTATCAATTTGACGGGCCGGCGCGAACGCTTTTGGTTAAGGCCGGCGACACGGAAATCCGATTGACGGAAAAAGAAGCCGAAATCATTCAATACCTGTACGAAAACAAAGACCGCATCGTTCCAAAAGATGAGCTTTTAGAAAAAATCTTCGGGTACCGTGCAGGTGTCGAAACACATACCGTTGAAACACACATTTATAAATTGCGCCAAAAGGTTGGCGACGAAGAGGAAAACTTGATCGCTACATTAGACGGCGGATATCAGTTGAAAACGGTTTAATCTGCCTTTTGAAAAACAAACAATGCATTGTCGACGGGGATATTTTCTTCAATTTCGTACAAACCGACCGTTGATTTGATGCCTTTCATATCCACCAGTTCCCATTGCTTTAATGCTATCGGATCCTGCGTCACAATCAACGTCAATTGCCCGAGTTCCGGTTCGCCGGCTTTAATGGCCGTCACGTGATATTCATCCAGTTCTTCCGCGACATTCGTTACCAAAAATTCCGGATCGTCAAACGAAAAATCAGGCCTTAACAAAATCGCCGCCGGCGTTTGATTAATTTCCAAATACGACACTTGATCAAACGATTTATCGTGGTAAATCAGGTATTGCCCGTCCGCGATAAACTCCAATTGAGTCGGTTCATCGTACACCAAACGCATCCGGTTCGGCCGAGACAAATAAAACACGCCGTGTTTCATAAAATCTCCGTCTTTGGAAGAAAATTCCGAAAACCGGCTTTTCATGGTCGTAATCCCGTCCAACAAAGCCTCGACTTGTTTTAAAATGCGGCGGTTCGCCGGCGTGTCGACGTCGGGAGCTACCGTTGCCCGAACAGATCCGGCCATCAACAAAGCGATCAACAGACAAATGATTTTTTTCATTCTTTCACCTTTTCAAAGATTACATGATGTTCGATTTGGGAATGTTTGCCCACATATCGGAATCCCGTTTTGTTGGCCATAGCCAGCGAAGCCGTATTGTCCTCACGAATCAATCCAATGATTTTTTGAAGTCCCCGGGCATAAAAATTTTGTTCCAAAGCATATTGCGCTTCCGTTGCAAACCCGTTATGGGTGTGTCGTTGACTGATCCAAATTTCCAATTCACCCGATGCTTGTTTGTCATCGATTTTTGTCAACGAAATTTGACCGATCAAGTCGCCGTCGTTTTTTTTATAAATCAGATAATTGGCCCCTGTTCCCATCTGGTTCGCATAGGTTAAACTTAACCAAAATCTCCCTAAACGCATCCGGCTTCCCATTTGAGACAACATCGTTGGAAATGCGTTCAGAAAAGAACCGTTTTGGCAAACCAACGCCTGATAGGATAACATTTGATCGGGATCGTCTTGCATTAAAACCAATGACAATCGCGGTGTTTCAATGACAGGGTCAAATGGTCTTTTTTCCATCATCTTTGTTTTTCCCATTCTCGTTTCAAAAGCGCGTATGTTCGAATATCCCGAAACGCATTAAAATGCGGCGAATAATGCTCATCCCGCGTATCTCCTTCTTTGACATAACCCAACCGTTTTGCCACATTTTCGGAAGCCGTATTGCCCGTATCCATCCGAATTTGCAACCGATGAAAACCATGTTCAAAAGCCCATGTTTGAACCGCTTGAACCGCCTCGGTCACATAGCCTTTTTTCGTAAACGGTGCAAATAAAAAGTAGCCGATTTCCGCATGTGCATCCGTCCAATCAATATCAAAAAGACCAACCGTGCCGACAATGTCGCCCGTGTTTTTTTCAACAATCGCATAGTTTGCTTTTTCGTGACTTTCCCATTCTTTGCGCGCATTAGCTAAAAAAGTATATTCATCTTCGGGTGCTTTGACCAGCCACATCTTCGGCAACCAGACTTTGATATGATCCCAATCCTGTTTAATTTTTTGAAACAACAGCGTCGCATAATCAAATGTCACTTCGTGCTGGCGTAAATACAGCCGTTTTGTTTCCAATTCTTTAAATGGTATTTTTTCCATTATTTATCTTCTCCGATTAAAATTTCACGCCGCCCGGTCGGAGACGCTTTTGACACAATGCCTTCCCGCTCCATCCGGTCAATTAAATCCGCCGCCCGGTTGTATCCGATGCGCAATTGCCGCTGAACATAACTGATAGACGGCTTTTTATCCCGCACGACCACCTGAACCGCCTGTTCATATAAATCGCCTTCGCCGCCCATAGCCGACCGATCAAACACAGCTCCTTCGTCAACGCCGTCATCTTCTTCCTGAGTCACCGCTTCCACGTAATGCGCTTCGCCTTGCTCTTTCAAGAAAGAAACCAATCGCTCGATTTCATCATCGCTGACAAAAGGCCCGTGAATCCGAACAGGTCGTTGTCCCGCCGCCATGTACAACATGTCCCCGCGACCCAACAATTGTTCAGCCCCTTGTTCGCCTAAAATCGTCCGGCTGTCGATTTTGGATGTGACTTGGAATGAAATCCGGGTCGGGAAGTTGGCTTTAATCGTTCCCGTAATCACATCCACGGACGGCCGCTGCGTCGCCATAATCAAATGAATGCCCGCCGCCCGCGCCATTTGCGCCAATCGTTGAATAGCCGCTTCGACATCTTTGCCCGCCACCAACATTAAATCGGCCATTTCATCCACAATCACCACGATATATGGTAACGGCGTTAAATCCATTTCCTGTGTTTCAATAATCGGTTTACCCGTTTCCGGATCAAAGCCCGTTTGCACTTTGCGCGTCAGCGTTTTGCCTAAAGCCGCTGCTTCCTTTAATTTGTGGTTAAATCCGTCAATATTGCGCACGCCCAAAGAACTCATCGCCCGATAACGGTCTTCCATTTCCCGCACAGCCCATTTCAACGCCACGACGGCTTTACCGGGTTCCGTCACAACCGGCGTCAACAAATGCGGAATGCCGTTATAAACCGACAATTCCAACATTTTAGGATCCACCATGATAAGCCGACATTCCGACGGGCTGAATCGATACAACAAAGACAAAATCATCGTGTTGATGCCCACCGATTTTCCCGAACCGGTTGTTCCGGCCACCAACAAGTGCGGCATTTTGGCTAAATCTGCATAAAACGGTTTGCCGCCGATGTTTTTCCCCAAAATCAACGGCAAAGCACCGGTGTGATTTTGAAAGCTTTCCTGCTCCACCAAATCGCGAATGAAAACGGTTGCCCGGTTTTTATTCGGCATTTCAATTCCGATAACGGAAGATCCCGGCACCACGGCCATGCGCACAGAAATCACGCTCATCGCCCGCGCAATATCTTCGGCCAACCCGATGACGCGCGACGTCTTGACACCCGCCGCCGGTTCAAACTCGTACAACGTCACCACAGGCCCGGGACTGACGCGCACGACCTCACCTTTGACCCCGAATTGAGCCAAAATCGCCTCCAAATGCCGCGACGTATTTTCCATCATTTCTTTAGACAACGTTTCTTTATTTTGTTCTTTGGGCTTATCCAACAAATCCACCGTCGGCAACATAAATCCGTCCGTTTCTTTTTTGCGAGGCACAGGTGCCGAAACAGTCTTTTTAGCGGCCGGTGCTTTTTTGCGAACAGGCGCCGGTGCTTTTTCTTCCCGCACAACGACCGATTGTTTCACCGCGGGCAAAGACGGCCATTTTTGATGAACCCAGCCGCCGACGCGCGTTAATTTTACGAAAAATGACAACCCAATAAGCCCGATGACACCGGCAACAAAAAGAACCCACCCGATCCCCAACATCCATTTGGGAATCACCGGCAAAACACGGTACAGGTAGATACCCAGAACGCCGGCTTTTTCCATCGGCGCCAACAACACAGCCAACAAAGCCGTTAAAATTAATCCTAATCCGATCCGCAGCCAAGAACGACCAGCATCATTCAAACCGAACAACCGGACGCCTTTTAGAAACACGAAAAACACCAACAAATAAGAGACCGCTCCGATGGCCTGCATCAACATATCTGCCGTATATGCCCCCGCTTTGCCCATCCAATTCAATACCTGCGGCACGGAAGAAATCGTATTCAATGAGGCGTCATACACATGATACGAAACCAGCGATAACAATAAAAACAAACTTACTGCAATATAAAGTGACGCCTTTGTTTTTGAAAAGATCCAGTTGATTTGCATTAACATTGCCCTTTTTCTTTATCTTGTATCGTTTCCATTTTTAACAGCGTTAACAACGCGTCCCGACATTCGCCCCATTTTGTTTTTTCAAGCAACGCTTGTTTTTCCAGACTAGAAAAAGGCAAAATAGAAACCAATGCCGCAATGATTTTTTGAGCATTCATCTGCGCAAACAGTGTCGATTTAATGTCCAGCTTTTGAACCGACGCATACACATCCAGCGCAAACAACAATTCCGTCATGTCCAGGGTCACATCGTTTTTAAAATCATCCTGAAACAAATCATAACTGACGGTCAGCCAATCCACATCTTCCTGCGTGTTTCTTTCCAAAACGTCAAAGCGCGACACGCCCGTTAAATAAAGCGTCAGCGAATCGTCTTCGTTTTCGATAAACCCGGAAATTCGGCCGGCACACCCTTTGGTATAAGGCGCACGCGTTCGATCGGCCGATTGAATGACGCCGACCATTCGTCCTTTTGTCAACGCCTTAAAAATCATCGTAATTTGTTTGGCATCAATCAATTTTAACGACAGCTTGGCCGTCGGCATCAAAAACAACCCCGGCATACACAGCATCGGCATTTGTGTGGGCAATTGCCCCATATTTAAGTCAAAAAGCTTTACGGCGTTCATTTTCCTGTCCTTTTTTGTTATCATAAGGGCAAACCGGCGCATTTGTCCAGAAAAAACAGGTTTTATTTATCGGCGGCCAAAGATAAAAATTTTCCCATGACAGCCCCACTTGTCCGCGCACAAGAAAAATGAGCAGCCTGTTGCCGCCCCAGCCGAGCCAGGTCAGCCCGAAGTGCCGGACGACTGTATATCTCAAAAAAAGCCGCGGCCGTTTGCCGCACATCCCGGCCTGACACGTACAAAACCGCTGAACCACCCACCTCCGGCAAAGACGTATTATCGGCACTGATGACCGGTGTCCCACATTGCATGGCTTCCAATATCGGCAACCCGAATCCCTCACTTAAACTTAAATAAACAAAGCCCATCGCCCCGCTGTACAAAGCCGGCATGTCCGCATCGTCGACAAAGCCCGTTTGAATAATTTTATGCGCATATTTCGGAAACGAAGCAATGGTTTGAAATACTTTTTCATGCTCGGTTCGCTTTGGTCCCGTCAACACCAAACAGACATCATCCGCACCTGTTTCTTTTAAAAAACGCACAAAAGCTTTTAACACATGCGGCAGATTTTTCCGTTCCGTTATCTCACACACCGATAAATCCGAAAAAACGGAAAGCAGTCGTTTTTCGGCGCCCTCTATGGCAATACACGCGGCCGGCAAATCGACGACTCTGCGCCGAGACAAGGATTTTTTCTGATCCGCCCGGTAATAATAATATGTTTCGGGCAAATAAGCAACGGCATCTGCCAATCCCAAAGCAACCAAATTGAAATAAATATCTTCCGACGTCTGCGTTGTCTCGAATTCAATATGATTTTGAGTCAAAAACCGCCGTTCAAATACTTTATTCCATGGAACCAACGGTGTTTCCAAATAAAAATCATCTCTGTCCGCCGGTGTCAGAGACTTTAAAGAAAAAACAGGATCCAACCGCGCCAAAAATTCAGAAGAAGAGCGTTTCATCAATTGATGCCCGTCCGTCAAAACACCCCCGTCAAAGAGGGTTATTTGCGCTTTTCTTTTTCGGGCAAAATCAACAACCTGCGCCAAAAAAGACGGAACAACCACATCATCCGCATCCATGAAAAAGACATACGTGCCGCGCGCTTTGGACAATCCTTTGTTACGAGCCGCTCCGGCGCCTTGATGCGATTGCGTTATCACGCGGATTCGTTTGTCTTTTTGGGCATACTCCGCCAATACAGCCGGCGTTTTATCCGTTGACCCATCGTCCACGCAAATGATTTCAAACGCCGTTTGTGTTTGACACAGCACCGAATCCAACGCTGCCGGCACTGTTTTTTGTGCGTTATAAACCGGCACAATCACAGAAACCAGAGGTTTTGCCATTTCGGTTTAGCTGCCTGTGTACGGATTATAACAAGCCGATTGGTCATACGCACCCGGCGTATAACATTTTCCGTCCGCGTCGCAATACCGATATCCGGCATTTTGACATGCATTTTCTACCGACGTATTCACACAAATCCGTTCCGCTTTTGCATCCGATCCGCGCCAAAACGTAAATAATCCCAAAATCAGGAAGAAAAAATACCGTTTTACATATTGAGCCATTTTTAATCTCCTTCTTTTAAGAAACCACGTCGATGCAATAACCTTGACAATCGCATACGCCGGACGTACACGATTCTCCGTCCGAACACGCTTTCAGCCCCGGATCAGGATCCGTTCCCGAACTGCCGGCTGCCGAAGACCCCAAATCCCATGCGTAAACAAACGTCACAACAGGCGAATCGGCATCACAGATTTCCGTATTGCCGCCCGTATAAGACGTCCCGTTGACTTTAATTTCTAACGGCGTCGTCGGATCTAATTTTAAAATATTTTCGCAAACGCTCGAACTGACGACATCTCCGGACAAAGTGATTTCAAACGTATCCGCAGATACAACCTTTTGAGAAACACTGTAACTGCCGGGCGCAATAAACTCGTCCAAAGTAATGCCTCGTTCGGCGTGAATTGTTCAAACCGATCTGAAATAACCAACGCACGTAAACTGGTATCTGATAAAATCGTATTGGCACGATGCTTGTTCATCGCCATGCGGTACCCGGCCAAGCCGCCGATCGATAAAACACCGATAATCGCCAAAACGCCTAACATTTCAATCATGCTTCGGCCATTTTATTTCGTTTGATTATATTCCAATTTCTATCTCCTCTGGTTTTTTATTTTACTTTACCCGATAAAACTTTCGTTGGCTTATCCGTTTGTTTGGAATTTTGAGGCTTTTGACCTCTTGCTTTCCAAGTCTACCCCCCCCCCCCACTATCAAGCAAAATATGACATAAAATTTCTTTTAAAAACAAGGGCGGATAAAAAATTTTCGGCTGAAAAAAGATAAGGGTTACGATCTTTTTTAGATTTTTGAAAAATAATTCTTGATTTTTGAAAAAGAATGTGGCATAAAGAGGCTCATTCACCGTTGCGGGTGTAGCTCAGGGGTAGAGCGCGACCTTGCCAAGGTCGATGTCGAGGGTTCAAATCCCTTCGCCCGCTCCAATAAAAATACCGTCCTTCAGGGCGGTTTTTTTATTGGATATGGGCCGGTTTGAACCCGAGAAGAGGGTTCGTGAGCAAGGACGCTTCGTGTCCGCGCGAAGGACGTCCGCAAGGACGGTTCCGAATAACATGAGGAAGCAATCGTGCGCCAGCCGATTGACAAATCCCTTCGCCCATCCTTACAGGTTGTCCGAAAATGCTATTTAAAGTTTACATTTGTATTTTGCCTTAAAATAGGATAAGCTTATTTTTAAAAGATCATGACAAAACAAACACGACGAAATCTTTTATTGACAGGGGCCGCAAGCATTTGTTTGGCTATCGGGGCGGGGTATATCCTTCAAGCCGATCGTATCAAAGCATGTCCGTTGCAGCATGCTTTTGTTTTAACGGGATCGGCGGCGGAACAACGCCAGCTGGCTCGTTTAATTTCAGAAGCGTTTGAAACGCCGACCGGACAAAAATTATTAAAGCGCGTACAAAACATGCCTTCCTTTACCAAGCCCGGCATTCAATTGGCTGTGTTAAAACAAACCGATTTAGCTCAATATCATCCGTTAACGCATACCATTCGCGTTCACGCGGCTTATGCGTTTGACGCTTCCAAAGCATCGGCTATGAAAACGGCTGTTTTACATGAATTTCTGCACGCCGTTGATTTACAGGCGCCGGCGTTGCGGGGATACGTTTCTTTGAATGCGCGAACGGGTTCTCCGGATCATCTTTTCATCATCAGCAAGTTAATCGAGCTTTCCGCGCGGCTTCAAGACATTCGGGTTTCAGGCGAAATCAATGCAACACCTGACCGAGCCGACGACGCTTTCTTTCGCAAACACTTTCAAACGGCTCGAAAACATCATCCTGCCGACGAAGCGCTTCAAATCGCGCTGACACAAACGGCGCAGGCGTTTTGGTTCAAAGAACCGCCGGTTCCTTTGTCGGACAAAATGAATCGGTATGTGTACCATTGGAATACGCAGTATAATGAAAAATCATTTGAACACGCTTTTTTTGATTACACGCATCCGGATGATGATACGCGCTTTATGAAAGCCGTTTCTTATTTAATCGAACAAATGAACATTTCCGTTTCGCCGCAAGAGTTAACCGACCCGACGCGGATGAACTTAAAAACAACCCGTTCCGATGTTGTCATCAAAGCCGGATATTTGGCTTGGAACGATCAACAAATCACGATTACGGCGTCTCAAAACAAGCTGACAAACCTGTTGAAAACAGCCTCTGGGGCGACGGAAACTTTATATAAAAAAGGAAAATGGATTTCAACACGCACTTTTTACCCGAGCGGGCGATTAAAATCAGATTCCGCTTCGCATAAAACGTTTTTTGACAATGCGGTTAATTCCGTTAAAACGGTTGTGTTGTATCAGAATCATATAAAAACAGGACTCAAAGAATTTGATGAAACCGGCCGATTGGTTCTGGAAACGGCTTATACTTCTTTGACAAACGGCGTCACACAAGAAAAAACGACTTTATATAAAGTGAACGAAAAGCCGCAAATATCCGTGCGCTACTACGATCCGAGCGGCACCGAAGTTTCTGCCAATCTTTATCCGATGCAGGCTTTGCCTGAAAAAGATTTCAAAGACACGGATGTTCGTGCTTCGTTAAAAAAACGATTAGCGGATGCCCGCCGGCCGCAACCGCATTTGCCTTTGTCGTCCATGAAGCGGGTTAAATAGACGATGCGTCCGAAGCGCGCACCGGTTCTTCATCCGTTCGTTGGATTTTGTAATTAAATCGAGATTGAATGCGTTCGCCGTCTCGCCCCAAAAGTTCTAACGTATCTTTGTCAATGATGTAAAATCGTTCTTCGGAGTTAGACAATTCCACAACGGGAGCCAACCATCGAATAACCCAAACGCCTTTGGTCGTAAAAGTGCCGTCGCGATCCTGATAATCACTGACCAATGTGTATGTTTGATTACTATACAAGGTTAAAGTCGTTTCAATGCCGGGGCAATCTCCGCACGGAAAAACGCCCTGATAGCGGCCGGCTACTTCTTGCGTTTCATAAGTGCGCTTCATGTAACAACACAAAACCAAAGCCGCCAAAACAGCAATCAAAATCCCCCCGAAAATGCGTATGGAATAGGTCATTTTTTCCCCCTTTTTTATTTATATAAGGAAAGGTTTTCTTTTTCGCAAGAGGCCCTTCCCGCCTCGTTCATCGTTTTTCGGAAAGATTGTCCGTTTTGAAAGAAGGATTCTTTTCCGCTGCTGTTTTATTTGTTTTTGCCGGATTGTTTTTCGCTGAAATTCTCCAAAGAACCGCTCATGAGGGATGCCGGGAAAGAAAGCCTGAACGAAAGGGGTCGGCGGCGGGGCGGGCAAGCGTTTATCATCCGAGGAGCCGCCGGGAAATGCAGCGGGGGCGGCCCCTGTCATTTCCCTTTTTCCGGCCGACTTCTCTCTGCACGCCCCTTTTCCACTCGAGCCACCCATGCCGCGAAGAAATTCGGGCAAGCGTTTGAGGGAAACAGAAAACGGGGCGGAACAGAATGGGGATGCAAAAATTCGTTTCAGAAGACGGAAATGCCGGAGAAAAAGGTGGGCTTGTTGGGGTGTAGAAAAAGGGGGCATTCGCTGGAAGATGGGAGTCAAAATGGGAAAGGAAAGCCGCTTCAATCTATCCGCCAACGAGTCTTTTAAACAAAATCGTGAAAAATTTCCGTTTAAAACGGGCGCGCATTCATGAACTTTCGGCCGGCAGCCGTCAATGATGTCAACGTGCGGTTCAAAATCACCTCGGCCGGCAAGCCTGATTTGCAGTCTCTTTCCGCTTGCAGCAACAAAGCCAAAGCATCGGCAGCGGCCGCTTCATTCCAACCCATCACAATCTTTTTCCATGTCGGCGCATATTGAAACGGAATAAACGGATAAGTCCCTTTAATCGCCGCATCGACCGGTTCTCCGCGCTTCATTTTAGACAGCACAATCATTAATTGATCCGCTTTGTTAATCAAACTGCGCACCATCATCACCGGTTGAGACCCTTCTTGCAACAAAATCGCATAAACGCGTTGAACTTGGCCGTGATTTCCGCTGAAAGCCGCATAAATCAAGTCATCGATCGTCACCGAAGCGCCGTTACCGATGTTGGCTTGGATATCCGACACGTGAACTTGTTTTTGCGCGCCCAAATAGATCATCAGCTTATTGATTTCCGATCGAGTCACGGCTTTATCTGCGCCTAAATACGACGCAAACAAAGCAAGCGCGTCCGGATCAATCAAGTACCCAGCTGCCGATAAAGTGCTTAAAATCGTTTGTTTCGTGTCTTGTTCGGTTTCCGGATAGCACGCCACACATCCGGCTAAATCAGCATCATCGCACGCTTTCACCAGCTTTGATTTCGTGTTCAGCGTATCTGATGTCATCACCACAAACGTATCGCTTTGCGCCGTTTTTAAAAAAGTCTCCCATTCGGCCGTAAAAGCGTCTGTCGGATTTTTAAACCAAATAATCCGCCGCCCGCCGAACATGGAAATCGCATTAACTTCGTCCCAAAACAACGTCGGCGTTTCTTTTAACCGATCAGAAGTTATCGAAACGACGGCATACGGATCTTTCGCCGGGTTCAAAAGGTCAATCACAGCCTGTGCCGTTTCTTTGACAGCGCCTGTATCCGGCCCGTAGACCAGAAAGCCTTTCATTTCTTTTTGAATTTTCGAGGCAAGTGTTTTAATTTGCGGACTTTTCAGCTTCATCGGTTTTCGTCTTGAAATAATTAGCCATGCGTAAAGAAATCTTTTCCGCCAAAATTTTAATCAATCGCCGTTCGGTTGCTTGTTCAGCCGTTACCGTCGAATAAGGCACCGTTAAAATATTGTAACTACCCATCGCAAACGTGCTGTCGCTGATGACGGTTCGGCCGTCTTTATCGCGCAACACATACGAAGCCGTCATTGTCATTGTCGCCCGAGTGGATGTGTTATCATTTAAAATGCCTTGATCCGTGTTGACATGTTTTGATAACTGCACGGCCAAATCGTACGTTTTCGGTACCGAAATATTTTCGGGGTTTAACGTATTTTTCAACGTTTGAACCATCAGCCGTCCCGTTTCTTCCGGCACGGGCAGAATCCGAATTTGAGCCGTCAATGATTGGACCGATGTATCGCCTTCGGGCGTGTAATAAATCGGTTGAAACCCGCACGCCGTCAGGCATAAAAATCCGATAATAAAGCCGACTTTAACAAATGACATTGAATACCTTTCCCGGAACATAAATACAGTTTTGAACGTGTCGTTTTCCTATTTTACGTTGGATGAGCGGACTTTTCAAGGCTTCTTTTTGAATCCGGTTAAAATCATCGTCGATAACGGGCATCATGGTGGCGAACCGGCCGTTGACCTGTAACGCGATTGCCTGCCCTGTAAAAGCACGCAAAGCCTTGTACACCTGCGGCGCTTCGGGCAAAAAAGAAAACAGCAGGTGCGGCACAAAAGGCGCTAATACGGCACCCGCAATCTTGCGCGAAAAAGCCGGATTTTTCAACGCTTCTCGCGTCACCGTTAACGTATGATAAAAATCATTTCGGCGCACAGCCTTTGCCAAAGCTGCTGTTTCGGTCAAGGATTGTAATTCCTTTGTAATTACATTACAAGAGGCAGGCTCGACGTCTTTGAACAAATCGAACCATTTTTGAATCAACCGCCAATAAGGCGCTAATTGCGTTGTATCTTTTTCTAAAATCTGCGCCAATCGCCACGCATCAGCCCCGTAAACGCCGGCTTGGTGAACAGCTTCTTCAGCCACCGGCCCGTTGCATAAAATGCCCAAAGCCCGCAACGGTGTGTCTCCGGTTTGAAGCGGCGTCCCGTTTTGGCGGCATACAATATCCGTCAATAACGCCGATTTTAAATCTTTTGCCGGCGGCACGGCAAAAACTTGCCCCGACCAAACGGTTTGGCACTGTTTTTCAGTCGATAAAAAAGCGTATCTGTTTGTCATTTTCTTAATCTTTTATAAACGAAATCTTTTTAAAATGAAAGCATGAAACGAAAAAAAATTTATGTCGTTATGGGACCGACTGCGTCCGGCAAATCGCGTTTCAGCCTGGATTTAGCACATGCACTGGGCGGCGAAATCATCAATGCCGATTCGATGCAAGTCTATGAAGATGTGCCGATTTTAACGGCGCGCCCGGATCCGTTGGAAATGGAAGGCGTGCCGCATCATCTGTATGGATTTTTAGATGCTTTTGCGCACGGTTCTTTTGTGGAATGGGGCGAAAAAGTCAAACCGTTATTGGAAAGCATCGATGTGCCGATTGTTGTGGGCGGTACCGGTTTGTATTTACGCAGCTTGATTGACGGGTTTGCTTCCATTCCGGATATTCCGCCGGAAATTCGAACGCGCGTGCGCCAAATGCCGATTGAAGAATTACGAGCTGCTTTGCCTGATTTTCCGTTTCAAGACCCGCAGCGGTTAATGCGCGCTTTGGAAGTATTGCAAGCAACCGGCAAGCCGATTACGTATTGGCAGCAACAACCGCACACATACCTGTACGACGGCGATTTTACAACGATTCTGATTCAGCCGCCGCGCGCACAATTGTATTCACAATGTAATTACAGATTTCATCGCATGACGGAACTGGGCGCATTTAAGCAAGTCCTTGATTTACTGAAAAAAAATCCGACCATGAGCGGTGGTGTTTTCAAAGCAATCGGTGTCCAGGAAATGATCTCTTGCTCGCGCGGAGAAATCTCCCTTAATCGAGCTGTTTATCAAGCCATAAAAAATACGTGTGCTTACGCCAAACGCCAAGAAACCTGGTTTCGCCATCAAATTCGTGCAGACGTTACCCTTGAAAAAGGAGATTTGTCTCTTTATATGCCTGACACCAGGTAATATCGTCGGGCGGGTTGCCTCTCTTCCGTCATGGACAGGTCGGCGGGAAGTACGGGCGGAAGTTTGGTGAGCGGGAAGACAATCTACCCTTTCGACAAATGAACCCGCTTCGAAAGGGTGTTGTTTTTTCTCAACAGGCTTGCCCGAATGGGTTCGGCGGCATCTTCCCGATAAATGACCCCAAAAATCGCGATGCACACGGGGAGGTCGTATGCGCTATCTTGTAAAGGCGGGCGACTGCTCGAAATACCGGTTAATAGTCCTTTTTGAACAACGGGCGGCCTTGCAAAAGTTTCGCTTGTTGTTGTTCCATCATTGTTCCCAAGTTAATCTTACCGTCTCGGATAATCATGCGCATTTGGTCGGCTTCCAACGGATCCGGGTTCGCAAAGCAATAATGCAGTTGCGGTGACAGCTTGACAGTTCCCGTCAATGTTTGGTGCACAACGGCCAAAATCCCCCGCGCCAGCAAATCAGCCGCTAATTCTTCGCCCATGCCGCTGGCCGTTGCGTATTTAATCAAAGCGTTTAATCCGTCTTCCAAGTTATTCGCGTGAATGGTTGAAATCACCATGTGGCCGGAAGTTGCTGCACGCAAGCACTCGCTGGCGGTTTCGGGCGTTCGAATTTCGCCGACCAGAATGTATCTGGGCTTGCTTCGCAAAGCGGATTTCAACCCGGCGTCCCAGCAATGGTTAATGACTTCGGTTTGTTTACACAGGCCGAGCCCGCGTTTTTTAGATTTATAAACTCCGTCCAACGGCATTTCGGGCGGGTCTTCAATTGTATACGCAAAGCCGCCTTCATTTTCCAAAAAAGTCTTCAGCAAAGCCGTCGCCGTGGTCGTTTTCCCCATCCCCGTCGGTCCGCAAAATAAAATCAAACCGGCCGCTGTGTTCAAAGAAATCAATTGGTTGACCAACAATTCCGGAATGCCCAACTCGTAAATATTCGGGACTTTGCGAGGCATCCGCCGCGCCGTATAATGAATACCGGTGATGGTTTTAATCCGTTCGATACGGTACATCGACGTCCCGTAGGTTAAAGAATAGCTGGAATTGCCCTGAAAGCCTTCTTCCAACGCTTTGTGAAAGTCCATTAAATCGGGTGCTTCGAAAACTTTCAACCCGAATTGAGACTGGCCGTCGCGCACATACGCGATTTTTTCGGGCGTAAAGTACAAGTCCGAAAACCAGACATCATCGATTTTTTTCGGCGGCGTTGCTTCAAATCCCGGCGTTTCGGGCGGGACAGTCTGTGCTTGTGGTTGAGCCGGCGCTGTCGGTTGAGTCGGTGTCATTGCGGCCGGGCGCGTCGGTTGTGTAGAAGAAGCCGGAACGGCCGGTGTTTTCGGTTGAATCGGTTTCGGTGCAAAAATCATGATGTCTCCTTTTGGTTCCTTTTGAAACAGGATAACCGCTTTATTCTTAACATTTGTTTAAAAATCATCAAAACGCCGTAAAAAGCAACAGCCGTGCAAACCATCATCGGGCCGCTGGGCGTGTCCCATTCATAGGAAGCAAACAATCCCGCGATGGCGGATAAGATGGCTAAGAGGCCGGCGCCGAAAGCCATTTGTTCCGGTGTCTTTGCAAAAGGCCGTGCTGCCAGTGCCGGAATAATTAAAAACGCCGGTACCAGCAAAGCGCCCATCATTTTAATCGAAAAAGCGATAAACAAGCCAATCATCATTAAAAACAGCATCCGTAAAAAAGGAACGTTCATGTTTTGGGCAGCGGCTAAATCCGGATGAACGGCGATGAGAATCCATTTTTTCCATCCCCAAAGCAAAATCACGCCGAACACACCATCCATGGCGTAAATCAGAAAAATGTCTTCGCGCCCGACGGTTAAAATATTGCCGATAAAAGCTTCCATTAAATTCGACGCTCCCACCGGCACAAACGTAAACAGGACGATGGACACGGCCAGCGAACTGTGGGTCAAAAAAGCCATCGCGCTGTCGGTTGAAACCGTGCCGTCTTTGTTCAAAAAGCCCAACAAGCCGACCCACGCTACCGTCACAACGGCCAGCGTCAGCATCGGTTCCATGTGCATCATCAACCCCAAAGACAAGCCTAAAATCGCGCCGTGCGCCAAGGTGTCTCCCAAACAGGCGACGCGGTTAAACACCATCAAACATCCGATCGGCCCTGCCAACAGGGCAACACCCAGCGATGCCCAAAGCGCGTTTATTAAAAAATCAGGCATGTTCTTTCCTTTCGTGCGTGTGGTCGTGATGATGGACATACGGGGCTTGGTCGCCGAACAAAGCTTGATAATGCGAATGTGCCGAAACCGTTTCCGGAGCGCCCGAACAACAAATATGATGATTGACGCATAACACTTGATCGGTTTGTTTCATGACAAAGTGCAAATCGTGCGACACCATGATGAGGCAACACCCCGTTTGTCGTTGATAGTCCAAAACATGCGCGTACAAAGTTTGTTCCCCCGTGACGTCCAATCCGCCGGTCGGTTCGTCTAAAATCAACACATCCGGATTGTTTTGAAGCGCATAAGCCAGCAACACGCGCTGCATTTCGCCGCCGGACAAAGACGCCATATCATAATCGATTAAGTAATCGGCATTGAGGGGGGCTAAATCGGCCGGATGCGTTAAAAACCGGCGCACCGTCATCGGCAAAACGGGATCGACTTGGAACCGTTGCGGCATGTATCCGATTTTTAAATGCTTTTTGGTGACAATTCGACCGGATGACGGTTTGTAAATGCCTAAAATCAATTTCACCAAAGACGTTTTACCGCCGCCGTTCGGGCCGATAATCGTCGTGATTTGGCCTTTGTCGAACGAACACGACACATGCGATAAAATCGCTTGACCGTTCAAGGTTAAAGACACATCCTTGACATCAATATATTTCATTTGTGCTTGTCCTTTATGCTGTTTTGCCCTATTCTATAACCAAACGGTTTTCTTTGCAACGAGGGTTTATTCATGAAACATATCCTTTTATTCTTTTTGATGTGCGGTTGGATTGTACCGGCGTATGCGATCAACGTCGCAGCCACTTTCCCGCCGGTTCATTCGTTGGTTGCGGCTGTGATGATGAACGTCGACATGCCGGTTTTGATTAACCAGGAAGCGTCTCAATCGCATCACACGTACGAGCTGAAAACCGGTGAAGCCAAACGCATCGCCAAAGCGGATGTCATTTTCTGGATAGGTCCCGAAATGGAAACGTTTATGCCGAACGCTTTGAAAAACATCGCCAAGAAATCCGTTGTTTCCGTGCCGTTGATGACGGAGACGCCGGACTTGACGATTTTGCCTTCCGCCCGCGGACAAGGCGCACCGGACGTGCATATTTGGCTGAACCCGGACAACACGATTAAAATGGTCGGACATATTGCGGATGTGTTAAGCAAGGCTGATCCCGAAAATCAAAAACGGTATCGGGAAAATGCGCAAAAGTTTCAAAAAGCCATCGCGACATTGAAAGACTACAAAGTCAAACCGACAGAATCCATGCCGACGGTCGTTTCTTTGCATGACGGGTATTCGTATTTGTTTGATTACATGGGATTAAACGGGTCGACGTCTTTGGTCATTGACACAGATCATTTAACCGGACCGAAGACGTTGCAAAAGGCTAAAGAAGACATTGCCGCCCTGCATCCGACGTGTTTGATTGTGGAACCGGGCACAAAAAATCGAACCATTCGCGCTTTGACGGACGATCAATATCGATTGATTTATATGGAACCGATGGGGTGGTATTTGAAAAGCAACCCCGGCCATTACATGACATCGATGGTGCGTGCGATGCGCAATATTCGAAATTGTTTGGAATTAAAGGAATGAATACGGGTCGATATCGATTTT
Source organism: uncultured Alphaproteobacteria bacterium (assembly GCA_944391545.1). Classification (GTDB taxonomy): domain Bacteria; phylum Pseudomonadota; class Alphaproteobacteria; order CAAHEQ01; family UBA3637; genus CALXXA01. The sequence continues at coordinate 230 of CALXTZ010000018.1, read as the reverse complement.
GACAGTCACCGCAGGCGGCACGGATATCGGCGCTAACCACGCGCGAATAATTTTTTGCAAAGCGACTTTTTTGCCGGACTTGATTAAAATCCGATACCGATATTTGCCGCGCAATTGATAAATCGGGGCTTGAACCGGGCCCAAAAATTCTACGCCCGATAAAAACGGCGCTTTTTGGATGAATGTTTGCGCTATCCGTTGAACCAATCGTTCCTGTGCCCCGCTGATAA
>CALXTZ010000017.1 GCA_944391545.1 uncultured Alphaproteobacteria bacterium | reverse complement strand
GGCTATTCTCTTGATACCTTGACATGCTCTTGTTCTTGTGACCCTCAAGAATGCCCAGAAAATGCGACTTGGAATAGTTTAACCTGTTCCTGTGAATGTATTGAAGGATATGATATGTGTAATAACACCTGTCACCCTCAATGTAACGGTTCTGGCATGACCGGAGAAAGAGATCCAGATACTTGTGCTTGCATCTGCCTTGAAGGAACTAATGCTGATACCTGTGCTTGCCCAGAAGGATACATCTATGTCGATGGACAATGCCAAAGTTTTGAATGCAGAGATGGAACAACTGGACAAACCTTTTTCTGTTATATCAATGGGAAAAGATGCGGAGAATACTGCACTTATGATGGAAAAAGTTGCGTACATGGAATTTGTTATCCAGATCAATGCCCATCTAATACCACCTTTCGCCAGATGCCGCCTCCTTATCAATGGCATGGCTGTCATTCTAAAACGGGCCCCGAATTTTGCACACGTATTTTTCAAACAACCAATAATCGTTGGACATGCTTTGATGAAAATAATGATAGATGTTGTGAGGGAACTGGTTTCGGAGCATGCTCTATAATAGGATCTTGCTATGACACACTGTGCGAAGATCTTGGCGGAACCCCTGCTATGGGAACGCTCGAATATGCTAAAGGTTGTTTTTTTAAAAATGGTTTAGAGTGTTTTTACCAGAAGAGTGCTTCTGTTTGGGCGTGTTATATGAACGGTACTCTTTGTGGAACATGTCAAAACCCATTAACCTGTTGCCCTAATGCAGAGAAATGTCCTCTTCGTGACTTAAATGGAAATCCTACAACATATAATCCCGAGGATAGAAGTTGTACAAATGGTGAAATTTCCTGCATTGGAAAAAATTGTTATAGAGAAGGATCCTCTTGTGGAAGATTATGTAATGAAACAACTTTTGGCGTTTGCACAATCGGTGATTGTTATACCAAGAGTTGCTCTAACGGTTTTACATACGCTTATGTCACGCCTCAAGATGGCTGGGGTTGTGTAAAGGGTTCTCTGGCTTGTATAGCTCAACGTACTCATCCAGGCTATAGTGAAGAACAACAATATGCGTGTTACTATAATGACCAACTCTGCGGAACTCTATGCACATCATCAGGAAATTGTTTAAGTCCTTTACTTCCTGAATGTAATAATGGAAAGTGTATTTTAGGTCGTTCTATCCCGATGGATTCTCAAGGGAAACCAACATGCGATACAAGTGTCTGTAAAAGTGCGATAGAACAGGGATGGTGTTGTCCGGAAGGACATACATACGCGAACGGTGGCTGTACTCTTATTGAGTGCCCAGAAGGACAAATAGCTGATGAGGGCGGGATTTGTAAGACTGCTTGTAAAAACAATGCTGAAGTTTTAAATTGTGTCTGTCCCGGAACAACGCATCCAAATCAATTTAATGCTAAAATTTGTTGCGATGCCGACCATGCATGGGATGAAACCGATGAAACGTGTGTATAAAAAAGGGCCGTTCCCAAAGAACGACCCTTTTACTGGTTTTATAAAAACTATTCGTCTTTATCTGCTTCGTCAATCAAAGCCAAAGCTTCCTTCGGCGTTTTGACCTGACGCAGCGCGGCGCAGACCTCTTCATTGCGTAACAGCTTTGAAATGCGAGCCAACGCTTTTAAATGATCCGCTCCGGATTCTTCGGGAACCAGCAGGAAAAAAATCAAGTCAACATTTTTGCCGTCGATTGATTCAAAATCCACCGGTTTCACACGCATAAACGCACAGAACAAATCCGTTAACCCGGCCAAACGCGCATGCGGAATCGCAACGCCTTTGCCGATACCGGTTGTTCCCAATCGTTCCCGTTCCACCAAAGCATCAAAGACATTCCGGCTGTCGCATCCGATCACAGGACAAGAGATCTCGGCAATTTTCTCTAAAGTTTCTTTTTTAGAAGCGACATCCACATCCAAAAAGACGAGGTCCGGTTTTAAAATTTCCGTAATTTTCATGGCATAAACCTATTATGATTTATCCTTCGGGTCAACCCAACCGATATTGCCGTCCGGACGACGGTAAACCATGTTGAGCCCGCCATGTGCCGAGTTTCTGAACATCAAAGCAGGCAAATCCGCCAAGTCCATCCGCATCACTGCACCGCATACCGAACAAATCGGCAATTCCGTTTGCATTTCGGCAATAATCACCGGCGCCGTTCCGGCCGGTTCTTGTTCCAAATCATCTTCGATAACGCTCATATCCACCAATTCAACTTTTTGTACTTGGTGATCCGTTAAACGATTCTTGTATTTGCGAAGTTGTCTTGCAATCCGATCGCAAGCACGATCAAAGGCCAAATAAGCATCCCCGGCTTGGGCACTGCCTTTCAACAGAGCGCCCGTCATCGGGTGAACCGTCACGTCCGCTTTAATTTGTTCGCCTTCTCTGGAAAAAACGATCGTGGCGTCTAACGCCGTGTCGAAGTATTTTTCAACAACTGCAGACAGATTTTTTTCTGCATAAGCCTGCATGCTGTCGCCGACATTAATTTGTTTTCCTGTAATTGTAATTTGCATTTCTTTTATCCTAATTCAATAAAACCATAGAGTCATCAAAATAGAAGCCTTTGCATCAAAAGTCAAGGTTCTTTTCATATTGCCTTTTATGCAAAGGTTTGGCATACTCGTCTTATGAAAAAACAACTTGCCCTTTACTGCCACTGGCCTTACTGTTTGTCCAAATGCCCCTATTGCGATTTTTATTCAATGCCTTGCCGATCATGGGACGAGGCGGCGTTTTTAAAACGCTATCGGGCAGAAATTGAAGCGTTGCCGGCAAAAAGAGAAATAACCAGTATTTTCTTCGGCGGCGGCACGCCCAGTTTGATGCCTTTGACATTAACGGAAGGCATCTTAAATGCTGTTTATACCCGCTTTTCCGTTGCACAAGACGTCGAAATTTCGATGGAAGCCAATCCCGATGCGATTGATCAAGAAAAAATGATGGTTTTCAAAAAGCTGGGCATCAATCGATTATCTTTGGGCGTTCAAGCCTTATCAGATGAAGCCCTGCACTTTTTGGGACGACGCCATACGGCCGAAACGGCGCGCCGGCGGATCAAGGAAGCATCGGCTGTTTTCGACATCGTCTCGATTGACCTGATGTATGCACGCCCCGGTCAAACAGTCCGAATGTGGGAAGCCGAATTAAAGGAAGCCCTTTCTTTTAATCTGCCACATTATTCTCTTTACCAGTTGACCATCGAAGACAAAACACCGTTTGCCCGCCGTTCTCTGACAATGCCGGATGACGAAACGGCACGCGATTTATTTTTAAGAACAATTAACCAAATGGATCGAGCCGGCGTTCCGCTTTATGAAGTTTCTAATTTTGCACGTCCCGGATTTGAATGCCGCCACAATCAGGCGTACTGGCGAAGTCAGGATTATGCGGGAATCGGACCGTCGGCGCACGGCCGCATCGGATTAACGGCGACCGAAAACCCGCGAGACGTTGCTGCCTGGTTGGCCGGTGAACGATTCGAAACCGAATTAACACCTTTGGAAAAAGAAGAAGAGCGCCTTTTGATGGGACTTCGCCAACGCGAGGGCATCGATGCAACGGGGATATCTCCGACGGCCGTTCAATCCGTTCTTCAAAAAGGATGGATTGTCCGAAAAGGAAACCGAATCTGTCCGACAAATGAAGGCTTGCTGATGCTTAATTCATTAATTCTGGACTTGTGGCCGCAAGATCCGGCGTAATTGCTTCCATCTGACGTTTGTATTCATTTTGCAGCCGAATGCGTTCCATGTTTTCTTTGCGAACGGCTTCCTGTTCAAAATTAATCGACGGTTTTTGAATGACTCGAAATTGATTGCGCGATACAATTTCCGTCATACCCAACAAACGTTCGGACTCGCCGGTCGGCGTCAATCGAAACAATCCGTCCGTCCCTAAAAAACCGCGCATATTCGTTAAATTTTCTTTGGTAATACCGCCGGTTTGCGACAAAACCGAAGCCAGTGCGACCGCATCATAAGACAAAGACGCCAATCGAATCGGTTTTTTGCCGTATGTTTCTTGATAACGTTCCGTAAATTTTTCAAATCCCTGCATCGGCAGCGATGAAAATTTTGCGCCGGCCAAAGCCCCTTCCAACGTCAGCGTCGGATCCTGCCACGTCGATGTACCGATGAACAAAACATCCCGCGGAGTCACATCATACAAAGCAAACAAAGACGCGATGGATTTCAACCGGTTGCCGTCATCCGCAATCAGCAACGTATCAAAGTCGATTTGTTCCGCAACGGGAATATTTTCCTTGCTTTCTTCAGACGGATCCGGCTTTTTTTGTTTTTCCAAAATTTTAATATTTTTAAATGATTCCGGCAGCGTTTTTAACACATACGGTTCAAAATTAATAAAGGTCGGGTTGTAAATCGAAACGGCGGAAATACGCATACCGCAAGACTTGGCCGCTTTTTCGGCCGAAGCAACGGCAATGTCGCCGGCTTTGTTATCGGGTGCCATAATCGCCAGGCTTTGTTTGCCTTTTTCACAGGCATAGCGCACGGATCGTTCAATTTGTTCCGGAAGCAATAATGCCATCGTATAAACGCCCTCATCCACTTCGTCCGTATCCGACGTAAAGGAAACAACCGGAATCTTTTTAGCCCGCGCCTGCCGGCGAATAGCTCCGACTTCCCGCGCAAAAACCGGCCCTAAAATCAAATCAACCTTGGCATCGGCAGCCTGTTCAAAAGCTTCTTTAGCCCCTTCAACCGTCCCTTTGGTGTCGTAAAACTGCAAAACAAAGTTGTTGTTGGCAATATCGAATTGAGCCATCATCCCGGCATTACGCAAATCTTCGCCAATTTTGGCATCCTTGCCCGTTAACGGCAACAGCATCGCCACTTTGACATTTCGGCTGAACGCCGAATCCGTCATCAGGTTATCATACAACGGTTTTTCTTGATCATACGGGACAATCGACGCCGGGATAGAAGGCGAAATCGATTGTTGGTACACATTCGGTCCCGAACAAGCCGCTACACCCAAAAGCCCCAGCACAAACCCTATTTTTCGAATCTGAAACACGTCTTATAACCTTTTTTAACGAAAATCTGTTTTTTTCTATCTTCTTTTGATATACTCATTTTTGACAAAATTTGCAATAAGAAAGGATAAGATTCGTGGAAAAAGGACTCTATTTGGTATCGACGCCCATCGGGAATTTAAACGACATGACGGATCGAGCCAGGCAAACACTGGAACAAGCCACTGTCATCGCATGCGAAGACACGCGGACGACCAACAAATTATTAATGCTTTTGGGCATTTCGACAACCGCCAAAATGTTGGCTTATCACGAATACAATGCCGACAAGATGCGCCCGACACTGATCAGTCTGCTTGAAAAAGGCGAAACTATTGCATTGGTCAGCGATGCCGGAACACCGCTTGTTTCCGATCCCGGCTATCGATTGGTTCGCGATTGTTTGGATCAAGGCATTGCCGTTTTTCCCGTGCCGGGTGCGAATGCGCTGTTACCTGCCTTGCAATTATCGGGCTTGCCGTCCGATCGATTTTTCTTTGTCGGTTTTTTATCGACCAAGAAAAACGCGCGCCAAAAAGAACTTCAAGAAGTGGCTGCTGTCCCCGGCACGTTGATTTTTTACGAATCGCCGCATCGGGTCAAAGAAACATTAACGGACATGTTGACGATTTTAGGCAATCGTCAGGCTTCCGTCGTTCGGGAGATTACGAAAAAATTTGAAGAAACCAAACGCGGCACGTTGTATGATTTAATTGCCGAATTTGCCCAGGAACCCAAAGGCGAAATTGTCATCCTGGTCGATCGGCCACAGCCGATTCAGGAAAAAATCGATTTAAACGATTTATTGAAAAACGCATTGTCGACAAAGACCGTCAAAGATGCTGCCGCTCAAATTGCCAAGAAAACAGGCTTGCCCAAAAAACAAGTTTACCAAAAGGCGCTGGAATTAAAGTATGAAGAATAAAATTTTGCAGGGATTGAATGCGTACATCAGCGGCCGATCGGCCGAACAAAAAGCGTGTTCTTTCCTGCAAAAGAAAGGCTATAAACTCATCGCCAGAAACACGCGCGCCCGACGCGGCATCGGCGCCAATGAAATTGACTTGATTATGGAAAAAGACAAAACGCTTGTCTTTGTCGAAGTTAAAAAACGCGCGTCCGTATCTGACGGTGCGTATGCGATTACGCCAACGGCGCAAAAACGGATTTACCGTGCGGCCGAAATTTTTTGGGCGCAACACCCCGAATTTGCCGATTATTTTTGCCGATTTGATGCTGTTTTCATTTGTGAGCACAAAGACCCCGTTCATCTTGTCGATGCCTGGCGAGGGTGAGATGGAAAAAGTCTTCTTCATCAGCTGTCTGATTTTATTAAGCGCGTGTTCATTTGTCGGCACGGCCTACAATGTCGGCAGTAAAGTCGGCGCCGTCGTTTTGGATGAAAGGTCTTTAAAAGACGACTGGAACGATACACAGGTGAATATCCAAATTCGCTCTGAACTGATGGCGATTAAACCGACGTACGCCCTTGACATAGAAATCACCGTTTTTGAAGGAGAAGTCATGCTGAACGGCGCATTGCCGACAGTGGAAGACATCGAAACAGTTGTTGAAACGGCGTGGCTGCCGCCCAGTGTGACAAAAGTTTACAACCACATCCGCGTCCAAAATCCGTCAGATATTTTTGCGACCTCCGACGATGCGTTGATTGCCAGTAGTATTCGAACACGGTTGCTCTTGACTCAATCAATTTCTTCTGTCAATTATAAAATAACAGTGGATGAAGGAACGCTTTACGTCATGGGTATTGCCAAAAATCAGCAAGAATATGATGCCGTCATGAACATTATTTACGCCACAAGCGGCGTTGAAAAGGTTATTTCACATGTCAGAAAATCCTATCAGCAATGAAGAACTGTTGCGGTTGTTGCTTTCGTTTGTTCCCGAAAACAACGAAGCGTTAAAAGAAAAAGCTCTTCTGCTCGCGACTTTCGGCAACTTAAAAGAAGCGATTGCCGCTATGGAAAAATACATCGCTTTTGCCAAAGAAGAAGAGATGGATTTAACCAAAGACACCGAACTTCTCGAAAAAATGAAGTCGTATTTGAACTGAAAACAAAAAATTTCAGGATTCCTGCCGAGTCGCTTTTATCAAGCTTTTGTGCGCCTTTCCGAGTCGATATAGGGAATCTCTGGAGCGACTCGAAAAAAAATTTTTCATTTTTTTCTTGCAACCGAACGACTCGGCTGTTTATAATGCTTCTAAAGACATAACAAATGACGAGGGAGATTGTTCATGGCGCGCAAAATATCTTTAAATATCGACGACAGATTATATGCAAAACTGGAAAGCCATGCCCATAAGAATGGGGAAAGCGTTCAAGATTTTCTCGTCCGTGCCGTATGCGATGCGTTGGACATGTGGGACGATTTTTATGATTATGATGAGACGATGGACAAAAAAGACAGTTGTCCGAAAATGAGTTTTTTTGTGAACGGTTAAATTTCTCCTGTTAAGCAACGCCCCACGTCAAATGGGGCGTTTTTTAGTGTTTCCGACCGTACTGTCAAGTCTAAAAAGACCTGTTTTTTCATGTTTTGTTAATGATTTTATCCTATATACTGAAAAAGGAGATGAATCACATGAAGGCCAAGAATATTTTATTACCTGTCGGATTAGGTCTGTTGATGGCCGGTATGACAACGCCCGTACATGCCGTTGATCCTTTCGGTGTTTACCAAAACGACAAAGTGCCCGTTTGTCAAAAACCGGATCTGTCCAAAGAATTGACATTATTGGATGCAATGGAAATCGCCGTCTGTGAAAGCCCGACACTCAAATCCAGTTATCTGTCGACCCAAGTTTCGGCCGCCAGTTACGGGCAAAGCCTGTCGAATTACCTGCCGACGGTCAGCGGAACCGGTTCTTTAGATCAAAACAGCACGAAAGTCGACGGCAACGGTCATTCGGATTTAACCGACACATCAGCTCGGGTTTCTTTGAATTGGCTTTTGTTGGACTTCGGTGGTCGTTCCGGTACGGCCGATAAATTTAAAAGTTATTTATCTTCCGCCTATTACGGATACGACAGCACGCTTCAAACGACGCTTTATAACGTTGCCGATAAATATTACAGCGTTTTGTCGGCCGAAGAAAAATATGAAGGCTTACAAAAAAGTGAAGAAGCGTCTAAAAAGGCCTTTGAAGAAGCCAACAGTCGCTACAAACTGGGCTTGGTACCGTTAAGCGATAAATTACAGGCGGAAACAGCCTACGCTCAAGCACGTCTGGAAACCACTGTTGCCAAGAAAACCATTGCGCTCGAACGCGGCAATCTGGCCAATTTACTTAACTTGCCGCCTTACACCCACTTTCGACTTTACCGCCAAGACAAAACGATTGAAGACAAAGTCAAATTGGGTGATATCGAAAAGCTGATAACAACCGCTCTTGAAAACCGGCCGGATTATAAAGCCAAACAAAAAGACAAAGAAGGCGCCGCATTTAACGTTCAAACGGCAAAATCGGGTCATCTGCCGACATTAAGCGCCGTCGGTTCCGCCGGGGCCGGCAAAGAAGTCCGTTTCGGCGAAGACGGAACGTACAACAGTTCGATCGGATTACAATTATCCATTCCGATTTTTTCCGGATTTGACCAATCCTACAAAGTCGGCCAGGCGCGATATGAACTGAAACAATTGGAAGAACAAGTCAACCAATTAAAAATAGATATTGAAAATGAAGTGTGGGCAGCCGTTCAAGATTACAAAACGTCCTATCAGACGCATCAAATCAGCAAAACCCTGCTGGCGAGCGCCGAAGAATCCGAACGCGTGGCTTTTGCTTCTTACAAAGTCGGCAAAGTGAACATTCTGACTTTACTGGACGCACAATCGCAACTGGCCAGCGCCCGCATTGAATATTCTACCAGTTTTTATAATTTTATGATTGCCAAAAATAACCTCATGCGTGCTTTGGGGCAAATGGAGAAAAAAGTATGAAAAAATTTATCATCGTTGTCGCCGTTCTTTTCGCTGCCGTTGTCGGCCTTTATTACATCATCAAACCGTCGGACAAATTAACGGAACGCCAATTTGAATTCATCACCGTCGAAAAAGGAGATGTTACCGAAAAAGTAACCGCTACAGGAACGCTGCAACCGATTAACGTTGTGAATGTCGGGACGCAGGTGTCCGGTATCATTGAAAAAATCTATGTCGATTACAATGATGAAGTCACGGAAGGACAACTGCTGGCCGAATTGGATAAATTTTTGTTGCAGGAAAATTTGAACGAAAGCAAAGCTCAATTGGATTTAGCCAAAAGCAAGTTAAAAGTCGCCGAAATGAATTACAATCGGTACAAAGACTTATATAGTCAAAAGCTGATTGCCAAGGCGGAAATGGAAGATGCCGAAATCAGTTTGGCTTCGGCGGAATCGGATTTGTTAAGCGCTCAAGCCGGTTACAATAAAGCTCAACAAAATATTGATTATGCGCGCATTACTTCGCCTGTTTCCGGAACGATTATTTCCAAAGAAGTCGAAGAAGGACAAACCGTGGCAGCGTCTTATTCCACGCCGACGCTGTTCGAAATCGCGGAAAATTTAAAACTGATGCAAATCGAAGCATCCGTTTCCGAAGCGGACATCGGCAAAATCAAATACGGGATGAAAGCTGAATTTACGGTGGATGCTTATCCGACGGAAACGTTCTGGGGAACCGTGAAACAAATCCGGCTAAACCCGACCGAAGAACAAAATGTTGTCATGTACACGGTCATCATCGAAGTCAACAATGACGATAAAAGACTGTTGCCCGGCATGACGGCTTTTGTGACGGTTTTAACGGCCGAGAAACAAGATGTCTTGCGCATTCCCAACACGGTTGTTCAGTTCAAACCGAATGCAGCTTTGCGGCAAAAAATGATCGGTCAGCGGCCGATTAACTTAAAATCGACGCAGGCTGTTGTTTATACGTTTGAAAATGGGCAAATCAAACCGCATGTCATTGAATTGGGATTATCGGATGTGATGTACGCCGAAGTCGTGGACGGTGTCAAAGAAGGCGACCGGTTGATTTCCGAATTCATTACATCGACCAAACGGTAAAGGATGTTGCATGGCTAACCCCGTCGTTGAAGTCAAAGATTTAAAGAAAACGTACTACATGCCGGGCGGCATGAGTCAGGAAGTTTTAAAAGGCGTTTCGTTTACCATTGAAGAAGGTGATTTTGTCGCCATTATGGGACATTCCGGTTCGGGTAAATCCACGTTGATGAACACGCTCGGATGTTTGGACAGACCTACCGGCGGCACGTATTTATTGGCCGGCCGGGAAATTTCAAAATTATCCGATGAAGAATTGGCTGTTGTCCGCGGACAAACTTTGGGATTTGTGTTTCAAAACTTTAACCTGCTCATGAAACGGTCCATTGCCGATAATGTGTCTTTACCGTTGTTATATCAAGGCGTCGGGAAATCCGAAATGTACGAACGCGCCAAAGAAATGATTAACAAGGTCGGCTTAAAAGGATACGAAGACCGCATCCCGAACCAACTGTCAGGCGGTATGCAGCAACGCGTCGCAATTGCCAGAGCTTTGATTAACAATCCCAAAATTATTTTGGCCGATGAACCGACGGGGAACTTGGACAGCCAGACTTCCGACGAAATCATGACGTTTTTTCAAAATCTCAATAAAAGCGGCATCACGATTATTTTGGTGACGCATGAACCGGATGTGGCGATGTATGCCAAACGGTTAATTCGGATTGCAGACGGTGTTGTCGAATATGACGGTTCCGTCAAAAAATATATGGAGCGGTCGCATGTTTAGATTGATTTTTTCCGAAGCTTGGATTTCGATTACCGCTTATAAAATGCGAACGTTCTTAACCACACTCGGCATCATGATCGGAGTTGCGGCAGTGGTGTTGATGGTCGCCGTCGGACAGACCGTTCAAAACGTGATTGACGAAAGCTTTGAAAGCATGGGCGGCAATTTATTAATCGTTTTGCCCGGCGCATCCACTTCGGGCGGTGTTCGAACAGCCATGGGACGTCCGACCGTCAGCCGGCAAGACATGGATGCCATGAAAGATTTAAAAGATGTAGTGACAACATCCTATGCAACACAATCGGGTGTTCAGGCCGTGTACGGCAAAAATAACTGGAGTGTCAACGCAATGGGAACGACGCCTGATTATTTGGATGTCGGGAACTGGGAAATCGACCGCGGCATTATGTTTACGGAACGGGATTTAAAATCGGCGGCTTCCTATGTCGTGTTGGGACAAACCGTCGTTGATGAATTATTCGGGTTCGAAGATCCTATCGGTAAAAGTGTGAGATTGCAAAACATTCCGTTTATGGTCATCGGGACGCTCAAAGCCAAAGGACCGGGATTAACCGGAGATGACCAAGACAACCTGATTATGATGCCGTTCAGCACGCTGCGCCAAAAAATTCGCGGTGCCAGACGACCTCAAATGGTCAGCATCGGATTTGTTAAAGTCAACAGCGAAGACAAATTGGATGCCGTTTTGCAACGCGTGACGTATTTGTTGCGCGCCCGGCATCATTTGAAAGACACACAAGAAGATGATTTTACCATCCGCAACATGGCCGAATTGGTGGAACAAGTCAAAAAAGTCGGATTTTACCTGTCGTTATTATTAGCGGCCATCGCTTCCATTTCCTTGATTGTGGGTAGCATCGGCATTATGAACATGATGTTGGTATCCGTTACCGAAAGAACACGGGAAATCGGTACCCGCAAAGCTTTAGGCGCACCCAACCGATGGATCATGATTCAATTTTTGGTCGAATCGATTTTGATTTCATTTATGGGCAGCCTGATGGGATTGGTTATCGGTATCGGCGCCTCGCAAATCGGCGGTTACATTTTTGAAAAAGATGTCCCGATTTCGATTTGGACAGTCGTTTTATCATTTTCGGTTGCCGTCGTGGTCGGTGTTGCCTCAGGCTTATTCCCAGCCATTAAAGCGATGAAGCTGGATCCGATTGACGCTTTGCGTTATCAATAGCCAATTGACGAATCAAATAAAAAACTTTTTCCTGCATCTCTTTGTCCAATTGTTCATACGCGGCCAGAATTTCATATTGCGAAATTGTCGCAATCATTTTTTCTTCATCACAGACGACATCAAAAATGCATGTACGCAACAAATCACATAATTGCACCAACCGAACAACGGGAATAGCCGACAACCCCGTTTCATAACGGTGCATCAGGTACGTGCTGATATTCAAATGTTGCGCGGCTTGTTCCAAAGAAATCTTTTTCATTTTTCGCAAAAGGTGCAACCGTCTTCCCATCGTTTTATAGAAGGCACCGTCTTCTTTCTTCACAATCATTTTTCCTCCGGATCGTAAAAAAGCCACCTTTGGACCAATTCCAAAGGTGGAAGGAGATTAGAACCCGTCAGTAAGTACGGAGCGATTTATTCAACATATTCACCGCTCTCCTTCCTTTTGGAAGGTGCGGCGATTTTTGTTAGTCTTCGCCGGACTACTTACTGCAAGGGCGTTCTAATTCCCCCGAGGTAACTCACCCCGTGACGCAAAAGACACACTTTTGCACTTGTCGTCAGTCTATACCATCTGAAGAGATTCTTCAACTCTTTTTCCGCGCGCATTTAACCCGGAACAGGAAAAACAAGTCGGATAAAGCCTTGCACGACGCCGGCTTTTATGGTACATTTTTCCCATTCAAAATTTTATGGAGTTTTTAAATGGCTGAATCAAATTACGACTTTACGAAAATCGAACAGAAATGGCATCAAAAATGGGAAGATGAAAAGACTTTTAAGTGCGAAGTCGATCCCAATAAACCCAAGTATTATGTTTTGGACATGTTCCCCTACCCGTCGGGCGACGGTCTGCATGTCGGTCACGAGGAAGGGTATACGGCTTCCGATATCATTGCCCGTTATAAACGCATGCAAGGCTTTAACGTATTGCATCCGATGGGGTGGGATGCGTTCGGTTTGCCAGCGGAACGGTATGCTATGCGCACGGGGACTCATCCGGCCGAAATCACGCGCAAAAACTGCGCCCATTTCCGCGATCAATTGAAAAACGTCGGATTTTCGTATGATTGGGATCGTGAAATTTCAACCATTGATGAAAGCTATTATAAATGGACGCAATGGATTTTCTCCGTTTTGTTCGAAAAAGGATTGGCTTATGAAGTCGAAGTGCCGGTTAACTGGTGTCCCAAAATGGGAACCGTGCTGGCAAACGAAGAAGTCAAAGACGGTAAATATGTCGAAACCGGTGATGAAGTCATTCGCAAACCGATGCGGCAATGGATGTTAAAAATCACGGCTTATGCCGAACGGTTGTTGCAAGATTTAGACGATGTTGATTGGCCCGAGGGCATTAAAACCATGCAACGGGAATGGATCGGCAAATCAACGGGCGCCGACGTCGATTTTAAAGTCGACGGCACCAACAAAACATTTACGGTTTACACAACCCGCCCGGACACATTGTTCGGAGCAACTTATTGCGTGTTGGCGCCGGAACATGCTTTGGTGAAAGAAATTACAACGCCGGAACAAAAGACCGAAGTTGATGCTTATGTGGAGGCGGCGGCCAAAAAGTCCGCTCAAGACCGGATGAAAGAAGACAAAGAAAAAACCGGTGCTTTCACGGGAGCTTATGCGGTCAATCCGGTTGACGGACGCAAAATTCCGATTTACATTGCCGATTACGTATTGGGCGATTACGGATATGGCGCCATTATGGCTGTGCCGGCGCATGACCAACGCGACTATGACTTTGCCAAAAAATTCAATTTGCCGATTATTCAGGTCATTGAAGGCGGCGATATTTCCGAAACGGCTTATGAAGGCGACGGAGTTTTAGTGAATTCGGGCTTTTTAAACGGGATGCATGTGGAACAATCCAAAAAAGCCATGACAGATTGGCTGGCCGAACGCGGTCTCGGCAAAGGAACCGTCAACTATAAACTGCGTGATTGGCTGTTTGCCCGCCAACGCTATTGGGGAGAACCGTTCCCGATTTTACATTTGGAAGATGGTTCCGTAAAGGCTGTTCCGATGAAAGATCTGCCTGTTTTGTTGCCGCCGATGACGGACTTCAAGCCGACCGAAGACGGAGAACCGCCTCTGGCACGCGCAACCGATTGGGTGAACACGACTGATCCCGAAACGGGAAAACCGGCAAAACGTGAAACAAACACGATGCCGCAATGGGCGGGTTCCAGCTGGTATTTCTTGCGCTTTACCGATCCGAAAAATGATCAACAGGCGTGGAGCAAAGAAGCTGAAAGTTATTGGATGCCGGTCGATATGTACATCGGCGGAGCCGAACATGCCGTTTTGCATTTGTTGTATGCGCGCTTCTGGCACAAAGTGTTGTTCGATGCCGGGTTGGTATCGACGAAAGAACCGTTTAAGCGCTTATTCAACCAAGGGATGATTTTGGCGTATTCTTATCAAGACGATAACGGAAAGTATTATTACCCGCATCAGGTTGAAAAACGTGGCGATTCTTATTTCGTGAAAGAAACCGGCGTCAAAGTCAATACACAAATTGAAAAAATGAGCAAGTCTCGATACAACGTAGTTAACCCGGACGATGTCGTCAAAGAATACGGTGCCGACACCATTCGTTTATATGAAATGTTCATGGGACCGGTTGAAGCTGAAAAACCCTGGACAAACGAAGGCATTAACGGGGCTTTCCGGTTTATGAAACGTGTTTGGGCGATGTTTATGGACGGCGATGCTTTGTCCGGCAAAATCGTTGAAAACGGCGGAGATGAAGGTGTCACAAAGCTTGCGCATAAAGCGATTAAATCCGTAACGCAGGACATGGAAAACCTGTCCTTTAACACGGCAATTGCCAAGATGATGGAGTTGACCAACGCCATTTATAAGGCTGAAACCGTCAACAAATCCGTTATGGAAGCTTTTGTGTTATTGATGGCGCCGATTACACCGCACATCAGCGAAGAATTATGGGAAAAGCTGGGTCACACGGACGGCGTTGCTTATGCACCGTGGCCGACATACGATGAAAGCCTGTTGCAGGAAGACGAAGTGGAAATCGTTGTCCAAATCATGGGCAAGAAACGGGCCAATATCATGGTTCCCGTCAATGCCCCACAAGACGATGTCTTGGCATTGGCGCAACAGGAACAGCGTGTTCAAGAATATATTGCGGGCAAGCAAATCGTTAAAGTGATTTACGTCCCCAATCGCTTATTGAACATCGTGATAAAATAAAAATAGAAAAACCGCCCCAAACGGAGCGGTTTTTTTGTTTCTCTTTCTTCCGATTAGAAAGCGGCTTTTAAATTTAAACCAACCGTATACCCATCATAATCGGTATCGAAATCATCTTCACGGCCGTCAAACATATACGATCCAAAAACACCTGCCGAAATCTTGTCCGTAAACAAGTAATCTACCCGAGCAACGACAGACCAATCTTTGCCGTCGTCATTTTTATTCCAACCGTAGTTCACACCGGCGTCAACGGCCACTTTATCCGCAAACAACCGATACGCTCCGACATAAGCGTTGTAAATCGGATCATTCGTGCTTTGTTTCGATTGAGCCACCGGGAACTCACCCGTTACTTTCGCGTACGGCATTGCCCAACCGAAGTCATAACCGCCTTTTAAGGCAACACCAACAGCTTTATATTCGCCGACATCCGCCCAATTTTCTCTTTGACCGTAATTAGCGTCTACTTGAACGAATGCTTTGCCCGTATTGACTAAATTATACGTCGCGCCCACATTCCATGCCAAGTTTCTGTCCTCATTTTCGGCAGAACCCTGATCCGGATTAAAACGTGTCCATGAATTGGAACCTGTTACATAAACAGCCAAATCTTTGTAAACACCGACGGAAATTTTTTCGCTTAACGTGTTGTCCGTAAATTCAGCAACATCATCATAATCCCGCGAAGCAAACGTATAAGTCGTGTCCGACATCACATCCCCTTGTTCCGGTACATAGAACGGATGTGTCACTTCGGCAGCAAAAGCACCGCTCGCTACCAAAACAAAAGCTGATGATAATAAAACTGTTGATAACTTCATAATGTATTCTCCTTTTTTGTTTTAAAACAAATCTCCCCTGAAAGGGTACATACCATCGTAAACACACTTTAAAATAAATGTCAACACTTATTAACTGTTTGATTTTTAAAAATATTTTTTTCTAAAAAAAGAAAAACGCCTTTGTATAAATTCAAAATTAACCTTATTTTTCAATCGGATAGTACATTTTTCAGAAAAGATGTTAAGAAAAAAGAAGAAATATTCAATAAATATTTCACTTTATTACAAAAAAAATTTCAAAAAGAAAAATACATTAAAAAAACCGCCTTGAAACAAGGCGGCTTCGTTGACCAGCAAAAGATTTATGATTGTTCCAAAACAACCGTTCCGCGCGCATTTCGCGCTTTCATATAAGTTTGGCGCAAGGAATCGCGAACCAAATGCGGTTCCGGAATTTTTTTCATTGTTGCAATCCCTGTTTTATCTGTCGAAGAAACAATAATCGTTCCCAAATCAGCCCACCGATCAACTAAAGACTGCACCGTTTTGCTGTCCACAATACGGAATAATTCAATTTCATCGACTTGGCGCCCCAAAATTCCCGAAATAATAATAAAGCGACTGGACGTTAAAACATAATAACGGTACGTCCGGTATAAATGTAACCCCCACAGATACAGTCCCAACGTGCACACGGCGAGAATCCAATTAAATGGATTGTACTTCCAATCACGAATTGAACCGGTTACTTGCCAGTAAAATTGTTCATTAGATTCGAGCATACCGCGTAAAATATCTTCATTTTTCATGATTTGACCCTTTTTTGTTATCAAAAACTTTTTGTATTGTATGTAAAAAGGTGTTTTTTTTCAAGCTTAAAAGCAAAAATCATACATGTTTATTGTGCCGAACATATTTTACTATTTTTTTTCACAAAAACAACTTTTTGTTGTAGACAAATGATTTTTCTTATTGCTAAAGTAGCAACTGTTGTACTTCATATTTGATAAAAAAGGAGTTAAAAATGAAGAAATATCTTTTGTCAACACTTGCTGTTTTAACAGCATTGACGGTTGCCTCAGCAGCTTCTGCTCAAACATCCTATTATGACGATGGGTATGTTAAAGTAGACGCTGGTTATTCTATGGGTACCGGCAGAACAGATAACGCCGCTTTGTTTGGTGTCGGAACGGGTTTCCGTTTGAACAACTATTTCAAAGCTGACGTGACGGCTGAATGGCG
>CALXTZ010000016.1 GCA_944391545.1 uncultured Alphaproteobacteria bacterium | reverse complement strand
CCGTCGAGTTGTTGCAGTTTGGATGACACATGTGTTCAAACAGAATGTACGATAACGGATAGCACGCAATGCGGTGTCTTTTGCGAAGAAGGCGCTCAAACAACATCCGTGTGTTGCACGGCAGTCTCTATCGATGGAGACGATCCGATGAACCACGTATGGGTTGGTGACCCGTATGGAGAGGGCTATTGCTGTGCGTCCAAGTCCGAAAGTCAAGCTTGTTGCGAAGCGGACTCCGGCACATGGTGTGACGGCGTTTGTTGTAGCGGAACACAAACGTGCGGAAATGCAGGAAAATGTTGCGAAGCGATTGATGTTTCCACTTGTTCCAGCGGCACAACAACAGACACAAACGGGTGTACCGTGTGCGAAGAAGAACAAATACCTCAAAACTGCTGGGATACTTTTGAAGAATGCAACCGTGCATGTGCGGATTGTTTAGCAGATCCTGAATGTGCTAATCATCCTCTTTCGTGTGCCGATAAAGGGTGTAAAATAGAAATAATCGAACAATTAGACCCTCACTATAATCCTTTTAATTGCTCTATAGGATATACGAGCCACTGTGAAGTTTATGATTGGAAATTGTGGAAAGAAGGTTGGGAACCTTATAAGACTGTAACATTTTGCAAAGAGTAATCCTTCTTTTAGGCAAAGAAACCTGTTGCTACCAGACATCACGGAAAGAAGCTGTTACAATTATCGGATAAGTAAGCATAGTTTTTAAAGAAAACTGTGTCAGGATTTGGCTGGTAAATTTTAAAGATTTAATTTTTACAAAAAACTTATTTTTCAGAGGAGGTAAAAATAAAAAGAAACGGCTCCAGTCAGATTCGGTAAGAGATAAAAAGGATTCTCTTAGTAGAGAGAAGCACATAATAAAAGGAGCCGTTCGGCTCCTTTGTCATACCAATGTCGGCCATGGATAATCTTGCGGATTGAAAGTATCCAAAGCTAAATCCATTACATATTTGGCAATGATTTGTTCATTAAACAACCGATGGTATTTTTCCCAACCTTTTTGTGCAACTTTCATGCGCGCTTTCGGATTCTTTTTATAATAAGCAATTTGTTCATATAAATCTGCCGGCTCGGTATAAAACGCCATTTCATCCTTATCAAACAAATCTTGATACCCGACTCGGCTGTCCACAAAAGCCAGCTGACCATTGCCCATCATATGCGCCAACCTGTCAGACGTATATAAATATGTGTCATTAATCCGGCTTAAATTCAATCCCATTGCCGCCGTTCCCAAAGCATCCTGATAATCGTTCGCATGCAACAACGGATTGCCCAACAACCCGGCAAACAACGGATGCAAATCCGGCACGTTCTGTGTTATCAGTCGAGCGATTTCCTCGCTTTTAGCATCTTTCCCGCAGAACTGACGCAACGAATTTTTACCCGCGCAAAACATCACGTCATAGGGCAATTCTTCGTGTTCAAAGCACCTGGCCGTTTCAACCGTTTTATCAACCGGATTGGGCAAAAATCCGACTTGTTTGCCATCGCGTTTAAACTGACTTAACAACGTTTTATCAGCCGTTGTAATCAATGTCACGTCCACAGCCGGCAATCGGCGGTTAATATTCGCTACATTGTGTTTTCCCAGCTCTGTTACCGTCGGATTTTCACTTTCAACATTAATCCAATCCACATTGCGTTGAACAACCCGCAAGTTCGGCAATTCTTCGCGCACTTTCAAAAAAGTTTCCGTCTCTATCGTGTCCACATGACCGATCAGCAACACATCCGGTTTAAAAAAACGACAATAATTGATAAAGTGTTCCTGAAGCTTTTTCTTGCCCCAAAAATTCATATGACCGAATCCGAATGTCCGACACAAATCGCGATCCGGATAATTCACGACAAAATGGCCGTTGCGAATAAGCCCGTTTGTCAGTTTGAAAGAAATCTGGCTGAAACAACAGGTTTTCAATCGAAGCAGGTGAAAATCCGACACATGTAAAACTTTAGCCATTTTTCTTCTCCTTTTTGAAAAGCTTCCGACATCCGCGCAAAATCGGCGCCAGCCACCCGGGCGCATGCGATACCGCCATAAACCGAACAGCTACCCGCCGGATTCCCATGTCTAAACAAAACATCATCCGATGATGCCCTTGTTGCAACGTGTCTTGAATACCTAACGTCCGACACAACATGATTTCAAGCGGATGAGAATCGTCAAATCCTTTTTCCGACAAAGAATTTTTCAGCTCGTTAAATTGTTTATCCCGCTGTTCCTGCGGCAGATGCCACTTTGAAAAATCATACGCATTTTCCGGCGTTCGAATCTTTCGTTCCAACCCTTTTTTACGGATTTCAAGCGCATCCATATGATAAATATGCGTCCCGTATGTGTAAAAATGTTTCCGGACTTTTTTGCAAAAAGGCGTCAAACAATCAAACCACGGAGTCACGCGATGAAACGCTATGCGAACGGGAATATAATCCGTTTTGTTTTCAATAGCTTGCAAAACGACCGCCCGCCCCTGATACAAAGAATCTTCGATTTGCTTTTTCTGATTACCCAACAAGATAACCACCTGCCCGTCCATTCCTTTTATCGGAACAGCCCCTTGCGTATCGGGCAAATCATTCACATCTTTCGGATCCAAATGGTAAGTTTCAGACGATAAAAACGTATATAATTTCATATTCATTCCTTTGCTTGATTTACAACCCTATACCGAAAAGCCTTTTGTTTCAAGCAGAAAAATATCCGGCTTGACTTTAAAACAAGCGCCTTTTATCATACACCCATAACCAAAAGGAATTCAAAATGATTGTTTTAAATGCAATGCTCGCCTCCGGCATGGGAGGCATGGAACAAATGTCCGTCACCTATATCAAAGCGCTGGTTCAAAACGGTCACGAAGTCCATGCGCTGTACATGGCGGATTCGCCCTATCTGCCCGAATTGCTGGCTTTGGGCGTGCACGTGCATTTGATGAAAAGCCGGTCTGTTTTGAATCCTTTAAATGCGCTGAAAATCGCTCGGTTATTGCGCCGGATTAAACCCGATATCGTCTTTTTACACGGCAATCGCGTGATGCGGCTGGCGCGGTACCCCGTTATCAGACATGTGTTGAAAAGTCCGGCACCGCTTGTCGGGAAAGCGCATAACTTTGATTGTAAGCATTTGCCGATCATGGATTATTCCATCGCGACGACGCGTTATTGGCAAAAAGAACAAGCGAAAATCACCGGTAAAGAGGTCTTTTATCTGCCCAACACGGTGCCTTTGACGCCTAAACGCACGCCTCGTTTTCATGACGTGCCGGTCATCGGCGCCATGAGCCGACTGCATATCAACAAAGCTTATGATACGTTGCTGCGCGCTGCCAAAGTTTTAAAAGAGCGCGGGGTAACATTTCAACTGATTATCGGCGGCGACGGCCCGGAAAAAGAAAACTTAACGGCTTTGCGCCATGAATTAGGGCTGGATAACATTGTTTCTTTCATCGGATGGATTAAGGACAAAGAAGACTTTTACGATAAAATCGATATTTTCTGTTTGTCATCACGAACCGAACCGTTCGGTACCGTTGTGTTGGAAGCAATGGTGCGATCCTGCCCGGTTGTCTCAACGGATTGCGCCGGTCCCAAAGAAATGATAGAGCACGGCATTTCCGGCCTTATTTGCCCGATTGATGTTGTGGACAAAATGGCGGATGCCCTTGAAGAAATGTTAAAAGATCCGCAAAAAGCGCTTAAAATGGGACAAAAGGGACGGGAAGCCGTCGAAAAGTCTTATGCGTTCCCGTCGTTTTGCCGATCATTAGACGAACTCATCCAACGTGTTGTCTCGAAACGTTAGGCCTTGTTTGGCTTCAAAGTATTTGGCTATTTTCAAGAACCGAAAATAAGCCAACGTTGTTGCCATCACAAGCCCCCACAAACCGTTAAAAATTTGACGCCGAACAATGTAATAAATAAAAAACTGGCGCGGAAATTCCGTCACAAGCCTGACCCGAGAGTACTTTTTGCCCTTAACCAAAGCCGTTTTAACCAATTCATCCGTATACAAATTATACTTAACCCATGTTTGGTGAAGCGACAAATACGAATAATGATGAATAAGGCCTTTTAATTGCCCGACGGAAACATTTTTTCCCACACGAACACGATCGTGCGTTAAATCATCCGGCATCGTTGATAACCGCCGGTCATAAAGGCGAACCAAATTGTATTTTTGAGCCAATCGACGCGGTTTTTTAAATCCCGGAAACATGTCTCCGATGCGCACTCTATAAGCCTGATGAACCGGATCGGCTTTGATGCGGTTGATTTCCGCGATTAAATCCGGGCTTAACACTTCATCCGCATCCAACGACAAAACCCAATCATACAGACATTGATTTTGAGCAAATTGTTTTTGCGAAGAAATGTTTTTCCAAGCATGAAAAATCACACGTGCGCCCAAACGTTCAGCCGCTTCGACCGTCCCGTCCGTACTGCCGCTGTCAACCACAACGATGTCATCCGCCACCGCTGATGCGGCTTTGATGGTCCGAGGCAGCCGCGCTGCTTCGTTCAAAGTAACAATATAAACAGACAGCTTCATTTACACCACCGTCGGAAAAGGATACATGTTGGCATCAAATGTATGAAACAACAAATCCGTCATATACTTGGCGACAATCCGTTCATTAAAATCTCGGCGATATTTCAAACATCCTTTTTTGGCAATGGCCTGTCGTTCCTGCGGATGATTCGCATAGTATTGAATCTTTGTGCACAAATCTTCCGGATTTTCATAAAAGACGACTTCATCCGCATTGAACAATCGATCAAATCCGGTGCGTTTATCCATAAAACACAAAAGCCCGTTTCCCATCATGTGCGCTATTCTGTCGGATGAATAAAGATACACGTCGTTGCGCCGGCTGATATTCAGCCCCATCCCCGAAAAAGCAAATGATTTTTGGTAACACGCCCCGTTCAAACGCGTTTCGGCGCTCATCCCGGCAAAAAATAATTTCAACCCAGGCAGTTTGCGTCGAAGATAGGAAACAACTTCTTTCGCCGGGATTTCCCGGTCTCCGAACTGCCGCGTGCCGTTGCCGGCGCAGTAGTAAACGTCCGCCGTCGGATGCGCCTGTTCAAACATATTCATGCTTTCAATCGATTCATCCGTCGGATTAGGCAAGAATCCGACAATATTGCCCGGCCGTTTAAATTGTTTCAAAAGCTTTTCATCTCCGGTCGTTACAAGCGTAATGTCCACCACGTCCAATTTAGAGGCTATTCTGTCAATATTCCCCTGCTCGCATTCGGGTAAAATCCAATCCACATTGTATTGTAAAATGCGAATATCCGGCAGCAATTCTTTGATTTTAGCCAACGTCTTGGGATAAATCGTATCCGCGTGACCTAAAATAATCGCATCCGGCAATGTTTTCAAACAGTAATCCACCAAATGTCGATTTAATCGCCACAAGCCGATTTGTTTGCAAAAAACAAAGCTGAAATACCGCAGCAAATCCCGGTCGTTATAATTTAAAACATTATAGCCGTTGCGGGTTAATCCGTTGGAAATTTTAGGGGCAATCTGGTTCATAAAACAGCGTTTTAATTTTAATTGATTAAATTGCCCGATGTGCAAAATTGTTTTCATGCCTTGCCTCCGATTATATACTTTTAGATGTGTTTAAAAATTTATAAACAACCTTTAATACATAATTTTGTGTTTGGCAAGGGGGTGTACATACGATGTTATAATTTATTTTCATATCATATTCTCCTTTTGTTCAATGAACCGCCTTCAGACGAGGCGGTCGGGGAGTTGAACAGTCATAGAATATGAAATGACCCTCACGCTTTTAAAGTTACCTTCTGGACATCGCGCAAGCCCCCCGACCACGAAACGTAATCGGGGATATATGCCGAGATTTGCGAAAAGCAATCTCAACTTTCGATGTTATATCCTAACACCGCATATTCTGGGAGCTGTTCAGACTCCATGCCTGTCGGCACATGTTCAGGATAAAGAAGATCCGACACAAATGCAAGCTTTTTAAAGCAAACTTTTCAAATGATTTTCGACTTTCCGATACCTGTCAAACACATAATCGGCCAAAGCCGGCAACAGCGGCGGTTGCGCAATAAATTCATCGTAGTGCTTCGGATGCGTGTGCAAATCCGAAACGATTTCTAAAACTTTGGAATTGTCACCGCCTTGATTCCAAAACAAGATAGCATCCTGATTAACCAAACCCGGCTCGACAGTGTTGTCCGATCCCCAGTAAATCGGGATGGAACGTGCCATGAACGCCTCGAAAGCTTTTTCCGTGACATATCCCGGACTGTTGCTGTTTTCCGGACAGATGGAAAATTGAAACCGGCGCAGATATTGAATCTTTTGATTATGAAACGTCTGCCACAATCGGTCATCGTTATGGCAAAACGAGCCGGCACAGGCAACCGGCGCAATCGGATTAAGCGCGTTAAACAGTTCCAGACGCAGTCCCGTATCCCCTTCATGACGCGCGATTAAGCTGGCAAAATCCGTTTTTTTATACCGCGCCCGGTTCAAAGCATCCACTTTTTGATGCAGCTCTTCCAACGTTTCCGTTCCGTTGAACAGATACGCAATCCACAAAGGAAATCGAATATATTTCGGATGATCCAAATAATCAAATCCCAAAGACAAAACCGTGTACGGCAAAGCATGATCCGCATAATCCGGATATCTTTTGACATTTTCACCGGTATAAAAAATCTTTTTCTCCCGACGGTTAAACCAAAACGTCCGCCGTTTTCCGAAGACGGAAACAAGACTGAACCGCTGCGCCGCTTCTTGTCCCAGCCGCGCTGTTAAAAAGCGGGCAAACCATCCTTCGGTATCCGTGCTCACCCACCAGTTATAATGCTTGATGCCGAGGATCGGAATACCTCTGTACGTGCTTTGAAATCGCCGAATTTTTCGTGCAATGCTCATCTGTTTTTCCCTTTAAAAGAGCATCATACAAAAAAAGCTGGATCTGATCAAGCAAATTAGGGTAAGATTAGAAAAAAAGGAGAAAAAATGAGTCGTTATTTATTTACGTCCGAATCTGTTTCCGAAGGCCATCCGGACAAAGTCTGCGATCAAATTTCAGATGCTGTTTTGGACTTAATGCTGGATAAAGACCCGTACGCCCGCGTTGCCGTTGAAGCCATGGCGACGACCGACCGTGTTGTTTTAGCCGGCGAAACACGCGTTCAAGCAATCGTCTCACCCGACGAAATCGAACAAGCCGTCCGCCGTGTTATTCAAAACATCGGATATGAACAACCGGGATTTAACAGCCGAACGGTTCAAATTGAAAATTATCTGCATACGCAAAGTGCCGACATTGCTTTAGGCGTTGACAGAGACGGTGCCGGTGATCAAGGCATCATGTTCGGATATGCGACAAACGAATGCCCGGATACCCATTTCATGCCGGCGCCGATTTTTTACGCCCACCTGCTTTTGAAAAACTTGGCGCACAAACGACACATCGGCCTTTTAAAGGGATTGGAACCGGATGCCAAAAGTCAAATAACCTTTTTATATGAAAATGACAAACCGGTTGCCGTTGACAACATGGTTGTATCGACACAACACGCTTCCGATACCCCCGTTGAAACCGTTCGCGAAATGGTGATTCAAACAATAACGGAAACGATTCCGCGCTCCTTGCTTTGTCCGGAAAACAAAATTTTCATCAATCCGACAGGTCGATTTGTCATCGGTGGGCCGGAAGGGGATACCGGTTTAACGGGTCGCAAAATCATCGTGGATACCTATGGTGGTGCTGCACCGCACGGCGGCGGTGCTTTTTCGGGTAAAGATGCAACCAAAGTCGATCGAACGGCTGCTTACATGGCGCGGTATATCGCAAAGAATATCGTTGCCGCCGGATTAGCGGACAAATGTCTGATTCAATTATCCTATGCCATCGGCGTTGCGCACCCGCTTTCCGTTTATGTCAATACGTCGGGGACGGGAAAAATACCGGACGAACAACTGACCCGGTTGATAGAAAAAGAAATCGATTTGACACCCAAAGGCATGCGCGAAGCATTGAACCTGAACAAACCGATTTTCCTGCCGACGGCGGCTTACGGACATTTTGGACGAACACCGCAGCCTGACGGTACTTTTTCGTGGGAAAAAACGGACTTAACCGCCTTGTTTCAAAAATCAATTTGATACAACCGCACCAGGTAATCGCTTTGTTTAATACAAAACGTATGTTCTTTTGTACACACTTCCTTAAAAAAGATTTATTCTTTTTTCACTTTCATTTCCCGCTCGGCAATGTTATAAAGAAAAGAGAAATAACGGGGAGAATCGAATGAAAAGCACGCTGTCACCGCAATACATGCATCATATGATGACATACGGCATTACAAATCCTTTTGATGTGTTGGGTATGCACGAATCGGATAAAGGCGGCTTATTCATTCGCGTTTGTTATCCGCAAGCACAGGATATTTTTGTCATTTCCGATGATGAAAAAAGGGAAATCGGCCGCATGCAACGGATTCATGATTACGGCTTATTTCAATTAAATTTGCCGCATGAAAAAAACTTTTTCAAATACAAACTCCGCATTTTATTCAGCAACGGATCTTCTTACACGACTTATGACGTGTATCGTTTCCCGCCGGTTTTAAGCGATTTTGATTTACACCTGTTGAATGAGGGCACTCATAAAAATCTATATGACAAACTCGGCGCACATTTAATGACCGTAGATGGTGTCAACGGTGTCTTTTTCGCTGTTTGGGCACCGAATGCCAAACGAGTCAGCGTCATCGGCAATTTCAACACATGGGATGGACGCCGACATATGATGCGCCGTCGGGAATCAACCGGTATTTGGGAGCTTTTTATTCCCGGTTTAGTCGAAGGCGAATATTATAAATACGAAATTTTGGATTCCAAAAACCAGGTTCTCCCTTTGAAATCCGATCCGGTCGGTTTTTATTCGGAACTGCGGCCGAATACGGCATCCATCGTTTACAACCCGAATCGATACGTCTGGTCGGATTCAATTTGGATGGAAAAGCGCAAAAACGAAGCGGATCCGTTACACAAGCCATTATCCATTTATGAAGTTCATTTGGGTTCTTGGCGACGCAATTCTTTGGAAAACAACCGATTTTTAACGTATCGCGAATTGGCCAAAGAATTACCAGAATACGTCAAAGAAATGGGCTTTACGCATGTAGAATTTTTGCCGGTATCAGAACATCCGTTCGACGGATCATGGGGATACCAAACTCTCGGACTTTACGCACCAACGTCCCGATACGGTTCTCCGGACGACTTCAAATTTTTAATCGACTGCCTGCATCAGGCCGGAATTGGTGTGATTATGGATTGGGTTCCGGCTCATTTCCCGAAAGACGATTACGGCTTGTCTTATTTTGACGGCACAGCGCTTTACGAACACGCAGACACGCGCAAAGGCGAACAAAAAGAATGGGGAACCAAAATTTACAATTACGGCCGCAATGAAGTCGCTAATTTCTTGTTGGCTAACGCTTTGTTTTGGCTGAAAGAATATCATATTGACGGATTGCGCGTCGATGCCGTCGCATCCATGCTTTACCTTGACTACGGCCGAAGAAACGGCGAATGGATTCCGAACCAATACGGCGGTCATGAAAACATTGAAGCCATTTACTTTTTACGCCGTTTAAACGAATGGGTGTACGGGGAGCAAAGCGGTGCCATGACTTTTGCCGAAGAATCAACCTCGTGGCCGATGGTTTCCAGGCCGACATACTTGGGCGGGTTGGGTTTTTCGTTTAAATGGAACATGGGATGGATGAATGATTCGCTTCAGTACATGCGCCGAGATCCGATTTATCGAAAATATCATCAAAGCGAGATGACGTTCAGCCTGATGTACGCGTTTACGGAAAATTTTGTTTTGCCGTTGTCTCATGACGAAATCGTTCACGGTAAAGGCCCGATGATTGACAAAATGCCCGGCGACAGATGGCAAAAATTTGCCAATTTGCGGGCTTATTACACATTCATGTACACACATCCCGGCAAAAAGCTGTTGTTCATGGGTAATGAGTTTGCGCAAGGATGGGAATGGAAATATGATCAAAGTCTGGGGTGGCATTTGTTGCAATATCCGGAACACAAAGGCATACAAGATCTGGTCAAAGATTTAAATCATCTGCACACATCACAACCGGCTCTTTATGAAGTTGATTTTGACGAAAACGGATTTGAATGGATTGACGGATCGGATGTTGAACACAGCGTCATCAGCTATATTCGAAAAGCCAAAGATCCCGATGACTTTATCGTTGTCGTATGCAATTTTACGCCGACGGTTTTGCATCATTATTTGGTCGGCGTGGCGCAAAGCGGCACATATGAAGAAATATTCAATTCGGACAACTTAAAATACGGCGGCAGCGACGTGTTGAACAAAGGAGACTTAAAAACGCGCGAACCGGGATGGAATTTTAAAAAATACGCATTGGATTTGACTTTACCGCCGCTTGGCACCATCCTTCTTAAAAGAAAGAAAAAATAAGGAGCCGTATGTTTTTACAAAAATTAAAAGTTGATACCGGTTTTCCTTCGCCGCTGGGGGCTACGGTCTTTGAAGCGGGTGTTAATTTTTCGATTTATTCTCATCATGCCGAAAAAATCGTTCTCTGTTTTTTCAATCGATTCGGGTATGAAACCCATCATATTCCGATGAATCGGACGGAAGATATTTGGCATGTATTTGTCCGAGACATTCATGCCGGTCAATTATACGGTTACCGCGTTTACGGTCCGTACGATCCGCAAAACGGGCATTTATTTAACGGACATAAACTCCTGTTGGATCCGGCTGCCAAACAGTTGACCGGCCCTGTTTTATTTCACGAAACCCAGCTGCCTTATATCGTCGGCCATAAAAAAAGAGAATTCTCTTTCAGTCGGCTCGACAGCGCGCCGTTCATGCCCAAATGCATCGTCACGGATGAAAATGCTTATCGGGTTTTCAAAAGCACAAAACCATTTATTCCGTATGAAAAAACGATTATTTACGAAACACATGTCAAAGGCTTTACGATTAAAAAAGAAGACATTCCCAGACGCGTTCGAGGCACCTTTGCGGGGCTGGCGCATCCCAAAACCGTCGCGTATTTAAAAAATCTCGGCATAACGTCTGTGGAACTGTTGCCGATTGCGGCTTTTAACACGCCGGAACATTTATTGGACTTGAGGCTGACAAATTATTGGGGATACGACCCGATTTGTTCCATGGCGCCGCAGTCAACTTACTTATCAACCGAAAAATTAGTTGAAATCAAAAACATGGTGCAAGCGTACCATGAAGCCGGCATAGAAGTTTTATTGGACGTTGTTTACAATCACACCGGCGAAGGCGGATATATGGGGCCGTTGCTTTCTTACCGAGGCATTGACAACGCGTCCTATTACCGTTTAATGCCGGATGAAGCGCGTTATTACATGGACGACACGGGTTGCGGTAACACATTTAATCTGGCACACCCGGCAGCACTTCAAATCACAGTTCAAGCGTTACGATATTGGGCCGAGATTTTTGACATCGATGGTTTTCGATTTGATTTAGCCGTGACGCTCGGTCGAAACGGTGAAAATACATATACGCCGGATGCGGCTTTTTTCAAAGTTCTGCAAAAGGATGCGGTATTGTCTAAAGTCAAATTGATTGCCGAACCGTGGGATTTAGGTCCGAACGGCTATCAACTCGGCAATTTTCCGCCGTTCTTTTCCGAGTGGGACGGCCAATTCCGCGATACAACCCGTCAATTTTGGAAAGGCGACATGGGACAAGCCGGCGCCATGTTACATCAAATGACAAAACCGTTGACCGGGTCCGGGAAAGGGAAACACCAAGTCCTTAAAAAAGTTAATTTTATCACGGCCCATGATGGTTTTACCTTGTATGATTTAGTCAGTTATAACAACAAACACAACGACGCGAACAAAGAACAAAACCGAGACGGCAGCAATGCTAACTTCAGCTGGAACAGTGGTACGGAAGGTCATACAAACAATCCCACCGTCATGGCTTTCCGATTGCGCCGGATGCGTGCCATGCTGGCAACCCTTTTCTTATCCAACGGCATTCCGATGTTGCTGGGCGGGGATGAAATGTTGCGCTCCCAGTACGGGAACAACAATGCTTATTGTCAAGACAATAAAATTTCCTGGCTGCATTGGAAGACAACTCAAAAAGCACGCGCCGACATGTATGCTTTTGTGGAGCGACTCATTCACTTCAGACGAGATCATCCGGATTTAATGGCTCTGTTAATCCAGGCGCCCGAACATTTTCAAGAAGGGTTGATAACGGCTTTAAAACCGGACGGGACACCGATGAGCGAAGCCGATTGGCAAGCCTTTGTTCGATGCTTTTCCATTTACCTGAAAGATGAAAAGAACAAAACTTTTTATAATATCATTTTAAATGCGGCAGATGTTTCTATTGATTACAAAACGCCGGCACACGATGAAAAAATTAAATGGAAGCTGATGTTCGAAACATCCGAAACCATCGACAAATTATCTGTTCGCCGCGGCCATTTTGAAGTACCTGCCTGGTGTGTCATGGTATTAAAGGGAACGCTTTAGATTTTCTTCAAAACTTTTTTCATCAAGGTGGAAAAAGCATACCCCGCCAGCTCCGCCGGATGAACGAATGTCCCATCCGCCAAAACTTCGGGCACTGCATCAACCGTCGTTTCATATATATCCAACGTCAAATCAAAATGCGTAAAGACATGATGCACGGTTTCTTTGCGTTTCACCCATTTCGCTTCAAAAAGCAGCTCATGCCCGTCGTCCGTCCACGGCAATTCCCATAAACCGGACAATAACCCTTTGCCGGCTCGTTTAGAAATAAATATCCGACCGTCACCATCATGGATGACAAACACAGCCCCATGCTTTTTCTTTTTTTGCAACTTTTTCAAAACCGGAATTTCTTCGGCAATTCCTTTAGCCGCAGCTTGACAAGATCCGACCCACGGGCAAATCATACACAACGGGCCTTGAGGTTTACAAACGGTTGCGCCTAAATCCATAATGGCAGACGCATAATCCGCTCCGTGTTCCAAAGATGTTAATTTTTGCGCCCGTTGATAAATATCGTCTTTATCGATTTCCGTCGTTATCCCGTAAAGCCGCGCAATCACGCGAATGACGTTTCCGTCTACAACCGTTTCCGGCAAATTAAACGCAAAAGCACAAATGCTGGACGCCGTATAAGGGCCGATACCCGGCAGTTTTAACAAAGCTTCCCGATCGGCCGGAAAACGGCCGCCGTACTGTTTCATCAACACGTGTGCACATTCATGCATTTTTTTGGCTCTGGTATAATATCCCAACCCTTGCCACATGTGTAACACGTCATCCAATGATGCTTCGGCCAACGTTTTTAAATCCGGAAAGCGTTTCATCCACCGGTTAAAATAATCATAAACCGTTTGAACCGTTGTTTGTTGCAACATAATTTCGGACACCCAGACCAAATACGCATTTTCATGCGCGCCGCCTTTGACTCGCCACGGCAAATCCCGGCCGTTTTGACGGTACCATATCAACAATTCTTCCGTTAAATTCGTCATTTCTTTTGCTTCGCAAAAATTTGAACTTTTTTGCCCGCTTCATCCATCGTGACCAAAACATCGCTACCCGGTTTGACTTTTTCCTGCATGATTAAAAAAGCCAACGGGTTTTCTATTTGATGTTGAAGCAGCCGCTTCAAAGCCCGCACACCGAATTTAGACGTAAATACTTCATCGACAAACCATTGTTTCGCCCGATCATCCACCGTTAAATAATACCCTTCGGCCGCTGCTCGTTTTAATAGCTTATTCAAGTGAATATCAATAATTTTACGCAAATGTTCTTCATTAAGCTGGTGGAACGTCACGATATCATCAATACGGTTCAAAAATTCCGGCCGGAAATATTGAGTCAAAACACTCATCCGTTGATACGTCGGCATATTGGATGCAACGTTAGAGGTCATAATGATAATCGTATTTCTGAAATCCACATGAACACCTTTGCTGTCCGTTAAACGGCCTTCATCCAAAACTTGCAACAACAACGTTAAAATATCCGGGTTTGCTTTTTCAATTTCGTCGAACAAAACCACTTGGAACGGTTTTAAACGAACGCCTTCCGTCAGCAAACCGCCTAATTCAAATCCCGGCGTTCCGGGCGGCGGCCCGATTAAGCGTGTCACCGAATGTTTTTCCATGTATTCGGACATATCCAGCCTTAACAAAGCCGTTTCATCATTGAACATAAATTCGGCCAAAGATTTTGCCAATTCCGTTTTACCGATACCGGTTTCCCCGATGAACAGGAAAGAACCGATCGGTCGGTTCGGATCTTGCAACCCGGAACGAGACCGACGCAGCGCATCCGCCACCACGACAACGGCATTATCTTGCCCGACGACCCGTTTTTTCAGATGCTCTTCCGCCAAAGCCAGCCGTTTTTTATCTTCCGTATCAACTTTTTCAACCGGAATACCCGTCCAATCCGAAATGACACGCATCCCGAGATCAATCGGCACTTCTTTAACATCCGGCGCCATTTTTCCGGCAGCTTTATCCATTTGCATCAAACTGGCGGCATCATCCAATAAATCCAATGCCTTTTCCGGGAAATACCGTTGCTTAATATAGCGGTTTGTCAAATTTACCGCCGCTTCGACAAAAGCATCGGAAATAACAACATCATAAAATTCTTCATAATTTTTCTTCAAGGCCTGTACGATTTGGATAGTTTGCGCAGCCGTCGGTTCTTCCAAAAAGACGGTTTGTAGCATCTGTAAAACGGCTGTATCTTTTTCCAAATACCCGCGATAAGTAAACGGATCCGTTTCAACAATACAGTTCAAAGACCCGTCCAACAATTTCAGTTTTAAAAATTTAGCCGGCTCAATATTTTCCGGGCTGACATCGGTCCGAACCAAAAAGCTGACATCTTTGATGTACAAAATATAATCTTTGCTCCCGACGATATGTTCAAAAATGGCTTTTAATGTTTGGGCATAACCCCCGTCGCTTTCGCTGTCCAACATTAACGCCGCGACATCCACACCGACAACGTGCTTGTTTTTCAATGCCGCCGGGGCTTGATCGGAAGCCAAAAAATCAATCAACCCTTCGACCAAAGCCGTTTTGCCGATACCTGAAGGCCCGACAATCGCCGGGTTATTCCTGGATTTGCGCAATAAAATATGAACCAATCTGTTTAATTCATCGGTTCGTCCGACCAGGCGGATTAATTTTTCTTTTTGGTTTTGTTCCGTATAATCAATGATATATTTTGAAATGTCTGTTTTTGTCATCGAGCGGCCCTTTCTTTTTCATCAGTTTAGCCTTTTTGTCTTAATAAAAGATTAAGGAATTCCGTGCAAAATAACAAGGAAAAAAGGAGTAAGCCATGACATTTAAACGAATTACGGTTTTCGGCGGCGCGGCCAAAAGCATTGACACACAATACAATGCCGCTGCTTTTAAATTAGGCGAAATCATCGGTCAAAACAATATGCAGCTTGTTTTCGGCATCGGAGACAACGGCATGATGGGACAAGTTTTCCACGGCGCTTTACGGGAATGTGCGTCCATTCGCGGGATTACGACTCCGAAACTGTTGGAATTGCAATGCGAAAACCCAGGATTATTTAAAGACGGAGAAATTGAAATCGTCCCCAACTTATCCGTCCGAAAATTTCAAATGTTTCAAGAAGGCGATGTTATGCTTGTCTTACCTGGAGGGTGGGGAACATTAGATGAATTAGCTGAATTTTCTGTTCTTATTCAAACAGGAGAAATTCCTAAAAAACCCCTCATATTCATAAACTTATTTGGTTTCTGGAATGACTTCAAAAATCAACTCAAACGCATGTATAAAGATGGAACGCTCAACCAAGAAAAAGCTGATTATGTTGGTTTTGTCGATACTGTTGAAGAAGCTCTTCCTGAGGCAGAGAAAATTTATACGAAATTGCACAAATAATCTTAACTTTCTTACTGTGTCTTAGTAGTCTTCCGGAGGGTTATATTTTCTAAATTCTATCACTGCTGGAACAACATATTCGACAAGATCATTATAAGTATAGATATCAACCTCTTTCCATGTTTCCACATCTTCAAAACAATCAACCATCTCCGAGGCATATCCGCAACTTTCTTCATATCCGATTCCGTCAGGCATGAAAGCATAACAAAAGAAATTTTGATAATCTCTAAAAGAAACACCACAATAGACATCGCTCGACTTATAACAAACATCTCTGACGCATTCCCAACTTGGAGGACAAACGATTTGATCAGAACCACATGTCTGTTTTTTTATTGTACACATCCCACTTTTACAAGTACCAACTTGTCCGTCAATTGTGGTACAAGGCAACCCTTCTGTTGAAAGAATATCAAGACTTGGACATACTCCTGAAGTAGCGAGAATCAGCTTCTGACAATCTGTTTCCGTTAGGTCTGTACAGCATTGCCCTGCGATCTCATTATAACTCTCCCCTGCTGCACAATTCGGGCGGCAGGTTCCATCCGATTGACATGTCCCTTCACAAGTCGGTGTACACGTACGTGGCGTAATTGGATTTAATGAACAACTCTCTTCTGTCGTACTCTCACAACATCCATTACTATTCAAATCTGAATGAGTTACCGTACTTATTGTCCCTATCTCTTTCGTCGGATTACCACATACATCATTGGGTCCTGTCAATGCACAACAGCTCTCCCCTGAACACGTATCCGCTACCGGACAGGGCTCACAGGTTTGTCCTAAGCAATATCTGCCCGGAGAACAACTTATTTTCTTGATAAGAACACAACCGTTCTCATCTTTTACATCTTCACTTATACCACAATCTGTCGATGCTACTATTCCTTCACATGGATCTTCTGTCCCTGAACCACTCCCAGATCCTGAACCTGTACCACTACCTGAACTAGTCCCACCACTGGTACCTGTCCCATTACATATCGCCCCATCACTGCCAAAACAGAACCGCATCGCTAAACCATCTGTGCTTCCGCATATATCACTGTCCCCTTGATAAACGGAATTATTCACTACTATCTGGTCTATGTCCGTCGGCTCCATCTTTAAGATCTGTTCACACACACGATAGCTGACCCCAGTCGCCTCTACATAATATGAACGACCGCTATCTTTCTTCGTAACCATGGAATAGTATGTTCCATCCCCTAAGCCCGCAAAATGAAACTCATACCCTGAAGGCTTACTATAATAGTTCTCATCTATCATCGGAACATTCGTACCGCGCAGCATCACATCGTATATCGTCTCATTCGCTCGATGCTTGTTCATCGCATAGGTAAAACCTACTAATGCTGTTATGCTTAATACACCTATGATTGCCAGTACTGCTAGCATCTCTAGCATACTACGGCCATGCTGCTTAGCATGATTTTTAATCATATTACTTTCCTCCCTTTGAGTATAAATCTGAGTAATCTCCTGTTAGTTTATCTCACCACCCTCCCCTCTCACCTTCAATACCCATTTACTAAATCACAAAT
>CALXTZ010000015.1 GCA_944391545.1 uncultured Alphaproteobacteria bacterium | reverse complement strand
GAATCGGTATAAAGAGGAGGGAACGATGAAGAAATTGGAACAGTTTTTTGGAAAAAGAGTTTTAGGGAAAGGGTTGCTCCGTTTTATGGAATGTTTGTCTGCACGATCTTCCACCGAGCGGGGAAAAGACGGGAGATCACGTTTATTTTCTCGGTTAAACGGGATGTTTTCACCGGCCGGGGTGCATAATAGGGATGCCCGTCCTGGCCGTTCATATATTTTCTCCGCCGCGCCGAAACTGTTCGGACATACGCTCCCCTTGCGAATCGGCGGGGCGCATCCCCGCGCACATACGCCCCGCCGATGGGGTAAACAACACGGCCGGACACTTTTGGAGATGTTGGGTGTTTTGGCGATCATTGGGGTTTTAAGTATCACGGCTTTGGTCGGATTTACGTATGCGATGAACAAGCATCGGGCGAATGAAACGATTTACGATGTGATGTTGCGCGGGACGAACGTGCCGATGGTGGATGAGAATTACGCCAGTAAACCGTCTGGCTATGAGTTTCGTTTTCCTGATTTACCGGCAGGGACATATTACCCGATGACGACGAAGAAAGATGCAGGGAGTTCATATTACGTAGAAGCAACGGGTGTGACATATCGTGTGTGTGAGATGATATTAAAGATGAACCCGACGGACATTGACCAGATTGTTGTGAACAATTCGGTCTATCAAGGCGACAGTGACATTTGTGGCAACACGTACGGCCTGGCTATGAAGTTTTGTTTTGGTGAAGACGGGACGATTTGTGATGGCACGGGTCACGGCGGTTCTTCGGGTGGCTCCGGCAGTGGCGGCAGTTCGGGCGGTTCATCCGGTTCATCCGGTGGCTCTGGAAGCGGTTCGGGGAGCGGCAGCTCCGGTTCGGGAACAGATCCGGATGCGTGTGAAGGGATAGATTGCGGCGAGCATGGGACATGTAACAATGGGGTATGCGATTGTACGGACGGTTATTCCGGGATAGATTGTAGCATTCCGCCGGATCCGTGTGCGGATATGGATTGCGGGTCTCATGGGACATGTGAAAATGGCAGTTGTGTGTGTTCGGACGGTTACACGGGCGCAACATGTCAAGACCCACCGACTTGTACGGAGAGCAGCGATTGCCCGAGCGGTTTAGTCTGTAAAGATGGCGTGTGTGGAGATCCAGATTGTACGGAAAGTGCTGATTGTTCAGGCGACATGATTTGTCAAGGAGGTCTTTGTGTTCCACCCGAATGTACAGGCGACAGCGATTGTGCAGACAATCAACAATGTCAAGGTGGTCTTTGTGTTGACATAGATTGTGACACGAATCCGACGTTACCGTATTGCATTTGTAAAGACAGCGGGAACTATGATTGTTGTATGGCGCCGTCGAGCAGTGAAGCCTGCGTTCAATTCTGTGTAACGCATCCTGAAAATTGTGTGAATGATCCGTGTCCGAATGATGAAAACACGGATGCCATTTGTTGCGCCATTATCACGGGCGGAGCCGGTTCTTGGGAAAACGGCGCGTGTCAAAGCAGTTGCGGCGAGGGTAAAATCAGCTGTGGTTCCGGCGAGACGACTTGGTGCTGTGATGAAACGAATACTTGTGGATCTACACAAGGAGAGTGCTGTAAAGGAAGTACTTGCTGTGGAGATGGATTCAGATATTATTATGAAGAAGTAATGGGAAGTTCGAGTAGTCGAAATGTTGCATGTTGTCCGGAAGGAACACGATCACATTTGGCATCGTCAACAATATTGAAAGATTCCAGTGACATTCCATACGATTTGGGGTGGACTTATGGTTGTTGCGCCGGTGATATAACATTGGAGTATGAACAAAGTTGTAAGAATTCAGCCTCTAGTACAGAAGATTGTTGGAGCGTTTGCGGATCCGGAAACTGTTACAGTATCAGTTATACTTGTTCGACCGGATGGATATACTAAATTCTATGAGGATCTCGTGATAAGTATACTGAATACTTAAAAAAGGAGCCTTCGGGCTCCTTTTTTATTTCTTGTAACTGGCACGTTTCAGGCGGTCATTAATTGCTAAACCCAAACCATGCATCGGAATCGGCATGACGGCAATGCCTGTGTATTTTCCGTTGTCCAGTTGCCGCATCATGGAAAAAAGATTGGCAGCAGCTTCTTTTAAATCCTCTTTTTCGCTTAAATTTAAAACAGCTTGCGGGGCAGGGCCGAAGCCTAATAAAGCTTCTCCCGGATCGGCTTCCAAAGCATTCATGCGCAAAGGCGTTATCGGCGCATAATGGCTTTTCATTTGACCGGGGCTTTGTGGCGCATCTGGGTCTTTTTCCGGGCGAATAATCGGACCGATTAAGGCTTCAATATCATCAACGGATAATCCGCCGTAACGCAACATAACGGGCGTTTTGTCCGTTGCCAGCAGAACCGTTGATTCAACACCGACGGAACAAGGGCCTCCGTCTAAAATCATTGGCGCTTTTTCCCCGAAAGAAGTCGCAACGTGTTCTGCGGTTGTCGGACTGATCCGGCCTGACGGATTGGCACTGGGGGCGACAATCGGAATTCCTGTTCCTGTAATTAATTTTAACGCAATCGGATTATTCGGCATTCGCACGGCTAATGTATCTAATCCGGCGCTTGCCAGATAAGAAACCGGACAAGATGCTTTTCGTTTTAAAACAAGAGTCAATGGCCCCGGCCAAAAAGCATCCATTAATTGGCGAGCCACCGGCGTGACTTCTACGTATTTTTCCGCCATTTCAGGACCATCTACGTGTGCAATGAGCGGATTAAAGGACGGCCGGCCTTTAAGCTCATAGATGCTCGCTACAGCTTTATCGTTTGTCGATACGGCACCCAATCCATACACGGTTTCTGTCGGGAAAGCGACCAAACCGCCGGCCAGCAGGATTTTAACTGCCTTTTGTAATTCTTCGTTTGTCATCTTTGCTCTCTTTAGTCGGGGCGGACACGCGTCGGCGTATTAAACGCCGTTGAATCGTAATAACAATATGTGTATACAAGCGCTTTTGAATCAGATGACGTTTGCCATCCAGATTCGGTTTCTTGCTCCAATGTGACAGTCCAAGAACCGGACACATTTGCGGTTGTATTTGTCGCAGCCTGTTCCGTCGCATCCGTATTCGTTCCGATTCGAACGCGATGAGCGGCTTGCGTAAAGTCGCTTGTTGCCGTTGATTTGCGTTCTAAATCAAGATTGGTGCTTTGAACGGTTGAAGTCGATGTGGCTGAGTGACCATGGCTGGACGTTGTGACGTTCGTTAAAACAGAAGTGCCGCTGACGGTTGCCGTCGTTTTATTTAAAGGGACAGTGTTTCTGGCAACGGAGGTACTGGTTGAAACACGCAAATTAGAGTTGGAAACCGGAGTTTGGAAATTATCCGTATTTAACCGCGCTTTTGACAAATCAATTTGAGTCGGAATAACGGCAATTGCCGGTGCATAACCGACCGGGCAGCTGGGGTAAGCAACCGAACCGCTGCCGGAAATCGGTGTGATGCCTTTGTTGATATACGTCGGCAAAATGTCGCTGAGCCGAGCCCCACCGCGTGAAGTCAATTTAATATCATTCATCACGGACGTATAAGCCGGATCAATTTGGTAAACGGTATATTCTCCGCTTTCCGATAAATCGCTGACATCCATGCCGCTGTTAGGCGTCAATGCTGCTTTTGTATTATCATCTGCGCTGGAGGAAGACGAAAAAGCGATCAAATCTGTTTTGATGTTTCCTTCTTTCATTTTGATTTTCCCGGTTTCGGCATCTACCTCGAATAACGGGGCACAGACAACACTGCTGCCGTCTTCTCCGGTAACGGTATCGCCGGACTTACGAATGGACAGCGTATCATTTCCGTAATTTTCGACGCAGTTGTAAGTCATATCCCCGACCGAGAAGAATGTTGGCGCATGCAGCCGATCCGTAACGCCGACGTTGGCTTGTAAAGTGTCTCCGCGGAAATGTTCAATCTTAACATCTGTCAAAATCGCAGAATTGGTTGCTGCATCATAAGCCGTAATCGCCGCAATTGCGCGCTCGGGTGCGTCCATCGTATTTTCGACAATCCATGTTCCGTCCATTCCGTTGACAGTATTCCCCGTAACAACGCCACCATCCAATCCGATGAGAGAGGCAATCTTGGCAGACCGTCTTAATGGCCGATCTTCGTCCACGTATTTTTCAGTAATCACGCCGTATATGACAGGGCGGTAGACATGAACCCGAGCATCTTCATCTTCATCGAATCTTTGATACCCAGCAGGAAGTGTATAAGCAAACAAATTAATGTCATAATCATCCAAAATTTCATCAATGCCCGGATAAAAACCTGTTCCTTGCAATTCTTCACTGTAAGAACCTTCGGCAGAGGTACATTGTTGAATGGTTGTCACGTTTTTATATTCTCCGTTGGCCATCAGATTACAATCTTGCGCTGCCAAGCGTTGTTCGTAAGATTGAATGTAGGCCGTAACACCATCCTTAATTGTACGGACTTCCGTCGCGATGTTGGCATTTGAAATTTCTTCGTTTCGGCGGTTAATTTGTTGGTACAATAACGGTGTAATCAGAGCAATCAGCCCCAGGACAGCCAAGACTTCTACCATCAAAGAGCCTTGTTCTTGTTTTTGCGTGCGTGTGTGTCTCATTTCGTACCTCTTTTATAATTGTGGATAGATGATTTGCGGGGGATTTGTTTTAAACGAATAAGCAGCCGATAAGCGGGAAATACAAACCAGAACATCTCGATCAGCCGGAATCGGTACCTTATCCATAAAGGCATTCGGCAGATAAACAACTCGATGACGGGTCGTATCGACAACGCAATTAGAGCCGGGTTGATAATCTGTTCCGGCCGGTGCGGTCGGTGCTGTGCAAGATAAAACGCCACATGTTGCAGGCAAATGATACTGTTGGGTATAGTCCATTAAGAATAATCGTTCTCCGAGTGCGCGCGGAGATAAAGCCGTAAAATAATCTCCCCAATAACTTGGGATCGGTCCGTAAGTGATTAAGAAATCTGATGTCGTGTAAGCCGCGTTTTCATCCGTCAGACCACATGATGCTGATAATTCACCACTCGTATTATTAATGCATAAGACAATGCTGGCAAAACCGGATCCGCTTAAGGTGTCTGAAAAATCATTCAGAACCGTTCCCTGCGGCAGGTAAGAACGAATGGCCGGGCTTGAAACAACACCGATGTTGGCGCTTTTTTGATTGAAAAGGTTAATGCTCGTATTCAGCATTTCACTGATATAGTCGGGGACGTCATTTTCGTTTTTATGCTTCACCGCTTTAAGGGCCGCCATATGTTGCGCCACAAACGGTGCAACCAATGCATCGGCCTGGGGTTTGTCAACTAAACGCAGACCGTCGTTTCTGGGAAAGAAACTGAAATAAAGAAGGCTGGCAACAAAGGTCAGTAATCCAAGCCAAAAGAACATTTTTAAACCCTTATGTTTGTTTTTCTCGTTAGGGTTTAGTTTAAGCTATTTTGCACATCGGTTCAATAAAAATTTAATGAAAAAACCAACTTAATTGAACCGGTGCAGTTCTTTGCCGTTATCCGTAAGCCATTTTTTGGCTTTGCGCATGTCCGGATAAAGTGTGGCGACGGCTTTCCAAAAGGCGCGCGAATGGTTCATTTCTTTTAAGTGGGAAACTTCGTGTGCAATGACATAATCCAAAACAAACAGCGGCGCCAATCCCAGTCGCCAGCAAAAAGATAAATGACCGTTCGTTGAACAGCTGCCCCATCTGGAAACCGTGTCACGAACGGCAACGGCTTTGACGTGAACACCGGATAAAGCAGCAAACTCTAAAGCTTTTCGGCCGGCATATTGTCGAACTTGGTCCTTAATAAAGTCCGTTACGCGCCGATGTAAGTGAGCTGCGTCGCCGGACACGTAAAGAACGCCGTTTTCTATTCGGGCGCCGCATCGTTTTTGCGGGGCATGGCAGATGGTGACCGTTTGACCTAAAACGGTTATTGTCATTTTGTCTTGAAAAGTTGTTTTCGGCGGCGTCAATTCCAGTTGTTTGGTTAACCAAATCCAATGCGATCGGACAAATCGTTCAGCCGTAAAAAGCGGGCAGAAATAAGGAATGGTAACAACGGGAGAGGCTGTTTTTCGATCAATTTTTAAACGCATGGATTTTGCGTTAAATTGTCGGACAACTGCTATTTCAATGTTGTCGATGATTAAAGATCGTCCCATGATACGATGTGTTCCTCTAATTCAATGTCGGGACTTTCCGAAACCGCTCGGTTTTTTACGGAAATCCCCATCTCGTGAATGGTTTCGGTTGAACCGGAAATCAAAGGGTGCCACGGCGGCAGGCATTTTTTTTCTTTCAACCACCGATACGCACATGTTTTTGGCAGCGCTTTTGACAGTTTTTTGTAATTATCCGGCGTCAGCTTCATGCATTCCGGAACGATTTGCCGGCGTTGTTCGTAAACGGGACAGGAGCCCGTTTCAAGATTAAGATAGCGGCAGGCAACATTCGTAAAATGAACGCGAAAACATTTGATTTTCATCAAACAGCATTTTCCGCAACGGGCGCAAACGGCTTCCCACTCGGCTTCGGAAAGCTCTTCCAGCGTTTTATTTTCCCAAAAAGGGATTTGTTTTTCTTGCTTCATCATGCGTATCCTTTGGTGTCAGTATAGGCGATTTTTCGCTTTTTT
Source organism: uncultured Alphaproteobacteria bacterium (assembly GCA_944391545.1). Taxonomy (GTDB): domain Bacteria; phylum Pseudomonadota; class Alphaproteobacteria; order CAAHEQ01; family UBA3637; genus CALXXA01. The sequence continues at coordinate 10,978 of CALXTZ010000015.1, read as the reverse complement.
ACAAAAAAAGTTTTTTATTTTTAAAAACAGGAATGACAAATGAAATAAAATACGCTATGGTTATCAAAAAGGTTGAAAACAGGTCTCAATAAACGAAAGGAAAAAAGGATGAAAGATTTCTTTGTCGGATTGGTCAAATGGATCATTGCCATCGGGATTATTTTGGCAATCGCGTGGTTCGGATGGGATATTCCGCCGCAACAATTTCCGATTGTGGTGAAAGATAAAATCGTGGCGTTCGGGAAAGGTGTCGGTACGGGCTTTTCCGATTTTATGAATTCAACCGAGAAATTGAAAAACGCCGGCGAAGCGCGGTTCAAAGAAGCGCAGGATGTTTATAATAAAACAGAACCTGTCGATCCGTTTGCCAACGCTCAATAATCGAGAAGGCCGATGCGTTCTAAAGTCAAACGTCGAAAGACACCGATTTGGTTCGTGCATAAGATTGTCAACAATCTGGGGGCTCTCTTATTCATATTTAATCGGTATCTGATTAAAATCTTATTGATTGTCGGTGTTGGCGCCGGACTTTTTTACATGTGTTCTCGGGTTGAACAATATCAACAGGACGATTCGATTGTGGTTACCTATAAACATGCTCATCCGTCGGAAATGGGAAAAGGCCGCTATCAACGCCCGACGGCGCCGGCTGCAGTTCAACCCGTAACCACTTATCGGTCAATTCCTGCCGCTGGACCTGTACCTATTGCGCCGCCCAAAGAAGATGCGTGGTTGGAAACAACGGACTTTTCTCCCGACATGCAGCCGTTCTTGCCCAAAGAAGAACCGCTTCCTTTTCTTCAGTCCGAAGTGCGGGCTCGGATGAAAGAAATTGAAAAAAATGTTTTAGAAAAACGCAAATAATGCTTGCAATATGCAACTGTAGGTTGTAATCTCTTAAAAATAAAGGGGATTATACATGGCCAAGCAAGAAAAGGAATTGTACCTGTTGCGTCATGCCGGCGGCCGGCGCTTTCAAACATCGATGATGGATTTTGATCGTCCCTTGTCAGAGCGAGGAAAGAAGCGTTTGATCGTTTTGTGTGATCATTTGAAAAAACATCCGATTGCGCCGGAAGTTATTTTTTGTTCCAAAGCAAAAAGAGCCAGACAGACGTGCGCTTATTTAAAGCCTTATTTCCCGAATGCGCGTATTGTTTATCACGACTATCTGTATTTGGCGTCTGAATATTCTTTGTTGGAGCTTTTAAATTTGGTGGATGATTCAATCTGCCATATTTTAATTTTGGGGCACGAAACGTCATTAACAAATTTGGTTTATCTGTTGTTGAAAAAAGAAAGCAGCCTGTCGCCTCAATCGTTGCATGTGACACCCTGTACGTTTATCCGTCTGCGGTTAAAAGACGATACGCGCTGGGTCGGTTTCAATTATAAACAGGCTGTTTTGGATGAAATTTTTTCACCTTAATCTGTTTTTTTAAGTGTTTAGTCTTGCACCTCGAAATGGTTCGTGTTAAAACAAAAGATGAATAAAAAGGGGTGTCCGAAATGCCTGTAAAAAAGAAAACAGACTTTGTCTTTGAAGAATTAACGGTTGATGTAACGGCTGCTTATCCGTTGTCGGAAGAGCAAAAAAAACGCTTGATTCGCCTAATCGGTGAAAAGCTGAAAATTAAGACGGTTCATCTGAATATAAAGATTGATACACATTTGTTGAGTGGTTTTCAACTGCAAATCGGGTCTTCGTTGATTGACGTTTCCGTGAAGCGAAAATTAAGCTTGTTGCAAAAGGCGTTGCAGGATGTGTCTTTGTCGAATTTGTCAAAGGAAGCTTTTGAAGCGTTGCTGAAGCGCTTGTTGCAGGAAGAAAAGATGCAACCTCGTGTGGAACAGGTCGGCCGCGTTGTTTCGGTTAAAGACGGGATTGCGCGGGTTGCCGGGATGCGCGCGACGCGTGCCGGAGAACTGATTGATTTTCCGGGCGAGCTTCAAGGAATTGTTTTTAACTTAAATCCCGAATTTTCGGATATCGTCATGTTAGGGGACGACAGTCGTTTGGAAGAAGGGGACTTGGCCGTTCAAACGGGAAATGTCGTCACGGTGCCGGTCGGAAAAGCACTCATCGGCCGGGTTGTGGATGCGTTAGGGCATCCGATTGACGGTGAGGGCGATTTGAATACGGATTTGTCGATGCCGTTGGAAGTGCCGTCTCCCGGTATCGTGGACAGACAGTCCGTTAAAAAGCCGTTTCAAACGGGTATAAAAGTTGTGGATGCACTGGTTCCGATCGGTCTCGGACAGCGCGAATTAATCGTGGGTGATCGTCAGACGGGTAAAACCTCTCTCATTATTGATTCGATTATCGCGCAAAAGGAACGTAACGCGCTGGCAAGCAAGCCGGAAGAAAAGCTTTATTGCATTTATGTGGCCATCGGTCAAAAGCTCTCAACAGTGGCGGATGTGGTTCGTACTTTGCAAAATTTCGGTGCGATGGATTATACAACGGTTGTTTCGGCGTCGGCGTCCGATTCGGCGTCTTTACAATATCTGGCACCGTTTACGGGATGTACCATCGGCGAATATTTTCGCGATCACAAAATGAATGCCGTTGTTTTTTATGATGATTTATCCAAACATGCGAATGCTTATCGTCAAATTTCTTTATTGTTGCGCCGTCCGCCCGGTCGGGAAGCTTATCCGGGGGATATTTTTTACCTGCATTCCCGGTTGTTGGAGCGGGCCGCGATGATGAGCGATGACAAAGGCGGCGGTTCTTTGACGGCTATTCCGGTTGTGGAAACGCAGGAAGGCGACGTGTCGGCGTATATTCCGACCAATGTGATTTCGATTACGGACGGTCAGATTTTTTTGGAAAACAGCTTGTTCCACGAAGGCGTGCGTCCGGCCGTGAATGTCGGTTTGTCGGTCAGCCGGGTAGGATCGAAAGCGCAACGCCCCTTGTTGGCGAAAATTGCCTCTTCTTTGAAATTGGATTTGGCACAATATCGTGAAATGTTGTCGTTTGCACAGATTGCTTCCGATTTGGATGTTTCCAGCCAAAACATGTTGAAAAAAGGTGTCCGTATTACGGAAATGATGAAACAAAAACTGCATCATCCTTTGTCGTTTGAACAGGAGTTTGTTTCAATCTACGCGGCCGTTAAAGGGTACTTGGCATTATTGGAGCCGGCGGATATTTTAAAATTTGAAGAAGAGTTGTTGGAACATCTTCAATTGGAAGAGCCGGATTTAATCAATGAAATCGGCAAGGCAACGGCTTTGGACGGGCGGCTGGAGAAAAGACTCGGCTCCGTGATAAAAGAATTTGTTCAGACGTTTATTGAAAAGAAAAATCAAAAATGAGCGGTTTAAAGCAGTTACGGACACGCATGAATACGGTTTCGTCGACGATGAAAATCACAACGGCGATGAAAATGATTTCCGTGTCTAAACTGCGTAAATCGCATGATGCTTTATTCAAGGCTTATCCGTATGCGGACGAAATCGATCGAATGGTGCGCCGGTTGGTTCGTGCGGCGTCTTTTCGCCAGGAGCAGATGTTGGCCGAAAATAAAACGGAAACGTTGTCTTTGCCGTTGCTGTTGACGGGACGCGAAGAAGAAAAGAAATTTTTGATTGTTGCCGTTATGTCGGACGAAGGGTTATGCGGGTTGTTTAACCAAACAATTATTGCCAAAGTCGAACAGATGATTGATTTTTTGCAACAGGAAGATAAAAAGATTTCATTATTGTGTTTCGGCAAACGCGGCGGCGATATTTTAAAACGCAAACACCCGGACATGAATATTCATATCACGTCCAAACGAACGGATTTATCGGCGTTCGGAGAAGCGGAACGATTAGCCTATACATTGATAGATTCGTTTTACTCGGGCATTTTTGATGCGTGTGCCGTTGTTTACAGTGAATTCGAATCGGCGGCCGTGCAAAAGATAACGATTGAGCAGATTGTGCCGATCCAAACGTTTAATCATGAAAACAGATGGCAGTTTTTGATTGACAGCAAAGACCCTGTTTATGTGAAACGGGACGTTTTGGGTCAAAAAAAGATGGCGATGCAACAAACGCCGCTTTTTACGGCGATTGCGGGACAGAATATCCGATCTCCGCTCGGGGCGATTGATGCCCAAAATTTATTGCAGGAAGGAACTCGGCCCGCGGATGCGTATGACTATGATCCGGATGAAGTTGTTATTTTGGAAAATATATTGCCGCTTTACATTCAATCTTATATTTACAAAGTGTTATTGGATACAACGGCTTCGGAAAGTGCTTCGCGTATGTTGGCAATGGATAATGCTTCCAGAAATGCAAATGATATGATGACGCAGTTAAAGAAAACGTATCACCGGAAGCGGCAGGAATTGGTTACGCGGGATTTAATTGAAGTGGTCGCTGGTTCGGCGAGTTAGGGAGAAAAAGATGAAAGAACAAAAAACAGGCGTAATTGTCAGTGTGATGGGATCTGTAGTGGATGTCCAATTTGATCCTGAAACAATGCCGCTTTTGTTGACGGCACTTCATATTGAACGGGAAAATGGGGATGTGTTAACGTTGGAAGTTGTTCAATTATTGGAAAATTCGATTGTCCGCTGTTTATCAATGGGACCGACGGACGGATTGTATTTAGGCCAACCGGTTATCAATACCGGCGCGCCGATTACGGTGCCTGTCGGGGAAGCAACGCTCGGGCGGATTATGAACGTCACCGGCGATCCGTTGGACGGTCGCGGCGCGATTAAGTCGACGGTTCATATGCCGATTCACCGGAAAGCGCCGACGTTTGTGGAACAAGCAGCGGAAACATCCATTTTGGAAACAGGTATTAAAGTTATTGACTTGTTATGCCCCTATGCTAAAGGTGGCAAAATTGGCTTATTCGGTGGTGCGGGCGTTGGCAAAACCGTTATTATTATGGAGCTGATTAACAATATCGCTAAACAACACGGCGGTTATTCGGTCTTTACAGGGGTCGGAGAGAGAACGCGTGAAGGCAATGATTTGTATTATGAGATGATTTCAAGCGGTGTTATTGACTTAAAAGGCGGGACATCAAAGGCCGCATTGGTCTTCGGACAAATGAATGAGTCGCCGGGGGCGCGGTCTTTGGTGGCTTTGACAGGATTGACGTTGGCCGAGTATTTCCGTGACCAAAAAGGGCAAGACGTGTTGCTGTTTATTGATAATATATTCCGATTTACGCAGGCCGGTTCGGAAGTCTCTTCGTTATTGGGGCGTATTCCGTCTGCCGTGGGGTATCAACCGACATTGGCAACCGACATGGGGGAATTGCAAGAACGCATTACGTCAACGAAATACGGCTCTATTACATCCGTGCAGGCTGTTTACGTTCCGGCGGATGACTTGACGGATCCGGCGCCGGCAACGACGTTCTCGCATTTGGACGCGACGACGGTTTTGAGTCGGTCTATTGCCGAACAAGGGTTGTACCCGGCCGTGGACCCGTTAGAGTCTTCCAGTCGAATATTAACGCCGCAAATTGTGGGGGAGGAGCATTATTATGTGGCACAAGAAGTTTTAAAAATTTTGCAAACGTATAAATCGCTTCAAGATATTATTGCCATTTTAGGCGTCGATGAGCTGTCGGCCGAAGATAAATTAACGGTTGCCCGTGCGCGTAAGATTCAACGTTTCCTGACGCAGCCGTTTACGGTGGCGGAAAGCTTCATCGGTAAAAAAGGCCGTTTTGTTTCGTTGGAAGAAACTATACAAGGGTTTAAAGCCATTGTTGAGGGGAAGTGCGATTATTGGTCGGAGCAAGCTTTCTTTATGGTCGGCAATTTGGATGAGGCTGAACAAAAGGCCAAAGAATTGAAAAATAGTGACGGACAGGAGGAATAATGCCGGAGAATCTAAAAGTTCAAGGCAAAATGAATTTCCACTTAATCTGCCCGACACAGTCGTTGGTGGATACGGTGGCAGATAAGGTTTTGTTGCCGGCGTTGGGCGGAGATGTTATGATTTTAAAAAACAGAGCGCCGTCTTTTTTCTTTATCGTTCCTGGCGCGTTGTGGATTTATAACAAAGGGGAAAAGCCTGTTTGTTATTTGGTTTCGCGCGGAATTGCCGAGATTCGGCGTAATATTTGTTCTGTTTTGGCATGGGGAGTCGATTTAAATAAAATGAATCCGCAAAAAGCGACTCATGACTTACAAGAAGCCGAAAAAGAATTGGAAACGGTTCATTCAGAATTGGGAAAAAAAGAAGTTTTGCACAAGATTGAATACTTAAAGCTGCTTTTAAATGGTGCCCTTCATGTGCAAGAACCAGATTTTATCGATTAACTTTAAATTTTCTTGGTTTTTTACTCTTTATTAAGGAAGCCGGGGGTATTTTTGTATTCAAGAAATGAGAATCGTGTAAACGGTTGTGATTTTCTTGATTTTTAGTTATAGGAATGCTATAATTAAAAATGGGTATTAAACCGAGTTTAACTAGGAAAAGGATAAAAAACATGAAAAAAACTGAAGCTGGTCGTTCAATGATTGAAATGTTGGGTGTTTTGGCGATTATCGGTGTGTTGTCCATCGGTGGTTTAGCTGGTTATACAATGGCGATGAACCGTCATCGTGCCAACACGATTTTGGACTATGCCTCCCGTTGTGTTGTTGTTGCGCAAACAACAGGAGATGGCTCCACAATGGAAACAGGTGACTGCCAAGATATTTTGGATGGCGAAACATTGCCGGGTGGTGCAACAAGCATCAGCATTACATCTGCTGCAACTGAAGTGGATCAACCGGTTGTAACGGTTGAACATGATTCCGAAAAAGTTTTGGAAGCGATGGACAATCGTTCCGGTGGGACGGTCTCCATTTCTGACGGTGTGATTACATTCAACACATATGCTTCATAATCATTGAAACGTATAAACAAAACGCCCTTTCTAACGAAAGGGCGTTTTTTTTATATCCGGTCTTAAGAATGAGGATCCGTCGGCGTTTGTCGGCGATGGTAAAGGGATTTAAGTTGTCCGCAGGCCGCCATAATGTCTTGACCTCTGGACTGACGAATGGGTGCGGCGAAATAAGCGTCCTCCAAGATTTTGGCAAACTTGTGTATCGTGTTGTTCGAGGATGGCTCAAAAACACATCCTTCCCACGGATTAAACGGAATAAGATTAAATTTGACTTCCAATCCTTTCACCAATTGAATTAATTCTCGCGCATTTTCCGGCGAATCGTTAATCCCTTTTAACATCACGTATTCCATCGTAATGTATTGACGGTGTTCGCAAAGCCGTTGATATTCTTTACAGGCGTTTATCAACACAGCCAAGGGATATTTCCGATTAATCGGCATGATTTGGTTGCGGATGGTATCGTTAGGGGCATGCAGGCTGATAGCCAATCGGACGCCCAAGCTCGGGATTTTATCGGCGATGCCGGAGGTTGATACCGTGATGCGGCGTTTAGAAATAGCCAGTCCTTCGCCGTCCATGATAATGCGCATCGCCTTGACCAATTCATCATAGTTATTGAGCGGTTCGCCCATGCCCATGACGACAATATTGGAAAGATACCGTGTTTCATCCACCGGAGTCGGCCATTCGCCGTAACTGTCCCGTGCGGCCAGAAATTGGCCGACAATTTCACCGGCCGTTAAGTTGCGTTGAAACCCTTGCGTTCCCGTGTGGCAAAATCGACAACCCATTTGGCATCCGACCTGTGTCGATAAACAAACGGCACCGCGGTCTTCTTCGGGAATGTAAACCGTTTCAACTTCTTTTCCGTCAGCAAAACGCAACAACCATTTACGGGTTCCGTCCGTTGAATTTTTTTCCGTTATCACTTGTGGGCGGGAAATCAGATATTTTTCGGCCAAACGCGCTTGCAACGGTTTTGCCAAAGTCGACATTTTGGAAAAGTCCGTTACGCCTTTATTATAGAGCCAATGCCAAATTTGTTTGACACGGAAAGGCTTTTCCCCCACAGCCGTCATTTCGGCAAGAAGATCTTCCCGCGATAATCCGATGAGATCAATCATTTACCGGCCGCAAGCGTTGCTCATGGCTCGATAAGCCTTTGTAAAACCGGTCAAAGAGAACGTATCGGTTGTTAACGTTCCTAAAGAGGATTTTCCTTTGAAAACGGCTTTGTTGCCGGCTTTCATCTGACGGACGATTTTGGCGTCTGTTTTGGAATCATTTCCCCATGCGGTATCCTCATGCGTAAACAGTTCGATCGGTTTTTGTTTATCAACTTGAACCGTTGCGGTTGAACCGGCTTTGTACGTGTATCCTGTTGTCAGGCTCACCACATCATAAGATTTTTCTTTCGGCCGATGAGCAACGATTAAAATGACGTCTCCGCGGCGTTTATATTTGCCTTCCGATTTTTGCGGAACCGAAGCCATGTAACATAATTTGCCGCTTTTTTCGTTCGCACTGTAAGCCGTCCAATCGCCGAATGTGCCTAAAATTTCCAATTTTTTGTTGGAGGCGGCTTGCACCCCTGACGTACACACCAACAGAACAGCTAATAAAGAAATAATTTTTTTCATCACGGGACTCCTTTATCTTTTCTAACTTTTATCTTTGTACAACGAAAAACCGTTAAATGCAATCTTTAAAAAGCGATTCTAAATACTTTTTTGCCGCAGACGGATCTTGTTCCAATTGTTCAGGCGTCGGCAAACGCTTGAGCCGCGCACGTTTTTGCAAATCCGGCGGCAAGGAAGCCATGACCTGTTGAGAAACCGGAAAAAATAAATGCGTGTACCCCGACCACATGGTTGCAATCGGATAATCGCCCCACAAGGATTCCTGTAACCAAAAGAAAGGTTTCTTTCCGACAAACGCCGCCGGCGCCCACGGAATTAAAAAGCGCATTTCGCACGATAAAACAGCGTCGATTTTTAAAGAACCGATTGTTCCCAAAATACCGAACGATTCCTTGAACGTTTGAATGGCGCCCCGAAAGCGGCCGGTGGTCGGATCAATCAAGGTACCGGTGTAAACTTTAAACGGAATACGGTTTTGTTTCAGCTTTTGGCTGAAAACACCATCCGGGTTTTTAACAAGAACAATCGGTTCATATTGCACCCGATTCATGTGTTTAATGGCTTCAAGCAAGACCGTGTTTGTCGGGCTGTCGACGTCTCCGGAAAATAAAAAAGCAATGTTTAAAGGCATGATGACTCCTTTTTACGTAAATGAGCGATGAAAAAACCGTCCATATCCTGATCGGGGAAAGTGCGAATAAATCCTTCGGATGTCGCAAACGGCGATGCAATTGGTCTGACGTCAAATAAATTCGCAACTGCTTGAATGCGCTCTTCGCCTTCCTCTTGTTGTAAAGAACACGTGCAGTAAACCAATTCTCCATTCGGTTTTAACAAACGATGCGCGGCACACAACAATGCGTGTTGCGTTCGGGTCAGATTCAGGACATCTTGCTGTGTTCGGTGCAATAATAATTCTGGATGGCGACGAATGGTGCCGGTTGCCGAGCAGGGGGCATCAATCAAAATCGCATCATAAAGCGCTTGTCCGGGATACTCGGAAGCATCCGCCACAATCAAATTCGCCGATAAATGCAACCGTTTTAAGTTTTCTTCGACGCGTTTCATCCTGTTTTTGGAAATGTCAAAAGCATCGACAATGGCGCCGCGTGTGATGAGTTGAGCTGTTTTGCCGCCCGGTGCCGCACAAAAATCGGCGGTTTTCTTTCCTGTCAAATCGTCAAATGTTTGAACGGCCAAAGAAGCGCCCGAATCTTGAACCCACCAGCACCCGTCCGAAAAACCCGGCATGGTTTGCGGTTGGTACAGCGATTGAACGCGGACAGATCCCGTCGACGTGACAAATCCGCCCAATTCTTTTGCCCACTTTTCGGGATGGTCTTTAACGGTTATATCAAAGGTCGGTTCCGTCAAATTAGCCAAAGCAATTGCGCGTGTTTTATCCGTTCCGTAAGCGTCACACCAGGCATCCCATAACCAATCCGGTGTATTTAATCGGGCAGCGTCTTGTTTGGAAAACCAATGTTTTCCGGCGCGGGTCAACGTTCTTAAAACACCGTTGATGAGACCGGCATAAAAATCCTGCCCGACGGCTTTAGCCAAGTCAACCGATGTATTGATGGCCGCATGCGGCGGGGTATTTAAAAACATCAATTGTGCCGTTCCGAGCCGTAAAATATCCATCGCCGTTTGTCCGCGTACGGGCAATGGTTTAGATAAAGCTTTTGACAGAAGAGCATCAATTTGACCGATGCGGCGGACAGTTGTGGTCGTCAGCAGGCGTAAAAAAGCTTTGTCCCGTTTTTCCAACGAAAGATCTTTTAAGGCCGCTTCAAACGCATCATCAATCGGTTGGTTCTTGCGCAGAACCTGTTTCAAAAGGGTGAGAGCCGTTTGACGAACCAAATCCGCCATTATTCGCTCTTGCGACGCAGGAAAGACGGAATTTCCAAATCTTCTTCATTAATTTGCGGCAGTTCCGTTTCCGGCAAAAGGGTTTTGATGCTTTCTTTTTTCAGCCGTACTTTTTCCGTTGTTTCAAAGGAAGATCGGTCTCCGAAAATGCCGGGCAAAAAGCCGTCGCCTAAAAAAGATTTTCGCTTTTTGGGCTGAGGTTCTTCTTTTTCCGACACAAAAGAAACCGGTTCGGGAATGAAATCATTTTCTTCTTCTAATTCGTCTTCTTCCAACGGCTTTTCAACTTCGGCTGCGGGTTCGGGAATAAATGTTTCCGCCTCTTCGTTGATGTTCAAGACAGGGACATCCTGCATCGGTGTTTCTAATGAAATAGATGATAAAACGATGTCGGATTCCGTCGGCGCGGAAGATGATTCCGGTTGATCCGGGGCCGGTTCAATCGGTTGAGGCGGCGTAACGACAATCGGTTCGGCCGGCGCCATTGTTAAAACGGAAGCCGCCTGTGTTTGTTTTTGTTCATTTTCGCTGGATAATCCGGTTGCAACAACCGATACCCGGATTTTTCCGGCCAACGTTTCATCACAACTGGCACCGA
>CALXTZ010000014.1 GCA_944391545.1 uncultured Alphaproteobacteria bacterium | reverse complement strand
GGTTCATTTGTCGCCAGGGCGAATTGGCTCTTCGTTGCCCGCATTTTCCGCCGGACGACCCGTTGGGGGAGGCAAAATAGGGGCGGCTCCCTTTGGAATAAGACGAAACAGGGGTGTGGCCCGGTGTGTGAGGGCGCAGTTCGGCGGGGTACTGCCCGGTGGGGGAATGTTGCTGGGCGCAGGGGACGGTCAGGTATGTGGAACGAGCCACCCGAATTCTTCGGGGCGCGGGCGGCTCGGATGGGGAAAATAAAAACGCTTGCTCGGATTTCTTCGGGAAGCGGACAAGTACCGTTCCTGTCGTTGTTATCGGTGTCTCTTGATGCTGATGAACAAAAAAGCACCATCGAGGGTGCTTCTTTGCGGGTATTTCCGAACAAGAGCCAATCGGCTTTTCGGAGGAAAAGGCCGGTGTTTTCTTGCGTGCGGTTTCCCTGACGCAAACACCGGCTTTCAGGGAAAAAGGTTAGTCGTTTTGATACGACGCTTGAAGGTAATCTTTCATCAATTGCGTATCTGATTTTTTTTGAATTGTGCGCGGCAAAATCGGCCCGTCATAGTAAAAATTCGGGGCGTAAAAAATATCGTTGTGTTTGAGCACATCATAATGCGCTTCAAGCAAGGCGCGTTCCCATTTTTCAAGAACATCCAATCGTTTGGCATTGTCAGAGCTGGCCGATCCGACGCTGTAATCTTGCACAAAACGGTTGATGAACGCTTGTTTGCGCACAGGATCCGCCGGCATCGGAATTGTGTCTTCTTCTTCGGGATAAAATTCCAACCACGCTTTCATGCTTGTTTGAATGCTGGCACGTTTACTGATCGGTTTGTTGAAGTTACGCTTGACGGCCGTAATTAAATCTTCCGCATGAAAACGCAAAACTTGATTGGCAAAAAGCGTATAATGTTCTTCGTCTTGCTGTGTATATTCAAAGTTTTGAACAGCTTTGGCATCCGGCTTTTGATCGCACCCGACCAAAAAAGCCATTGTGGCCATACTGATTAAAAGCATATTCTGTGTTTTTTTCAACAAGGTGTTTCTTTGCATTGACGTAACTCCTTCTTTTATTGTAAGATTAAAGAGAGTATAAACGAAATATACAAAAAAGTAAACAAAAAAATAAAAAATTTTACAAAGAAGAAGTGAACCGGCCTTTTGAGGTCATAAAAACGTTAAAGGAAACAAAATGTCTCGACCGTTTGACCCGCTGAAAAAGCTTTACATAGACGATTTGCGCCGGCCGCCCGACTTGACATGGGATTTGGCTAAAAGCACCTCTGACGCAATGGATTACGTTTTGTTAAACGGATGCCCGGACATGATTTCTTTTGATTATTATCTGGGCGGCGGGCAAACCATTCAACCTTTTGTTTTATGGTTGATTGATGAAGACAAACGACAAAACGGTCAACTGATGCCGGCTGATTTTCGGTTCGAGTCGCATTCCGGTTCTCCGGCCGGCACGGCGTGGATTAACTTAATGCTGGGTCAATATCTTTTAAATCGACGTCGCCGGTAAACACTTTTGTGGCCGGGCCGGTCATGAAGACTTTGTTGGCCTGTTGATCCCATTCGATTTTTAAATCGCCGCCGATGACGCGCACGGTTGCACACGGGTCACAGTATCCTTTGCTGACAGCCGCGCACAAACTGGCGCAAGCCCCCGTGCCGCACGCCAATGTTTCGCCGGATCCGCGTTCCCACACGCGCATTTTTAACCGATCGGGTTCGGCCGCTTCGACAAATTCAACATTCGTGCGATTGGGGAAAATCGGTAGTGTTTCAATTTGCGATCCGATGCTCATGACATCAAACGACACGACGTCTTTGACAAAAACGACGATGTGCGGATTGCCCATAGATACAGGCAGGCCGGTAATGACTTGATTATTCCACAGCTTCATGGAAACTTCTTTCTTGACAACAGGCGACCCCATATCCACGCGCACGGCGGCGACACGGCCGGCTTCCAAAATTAAAGAAACGTGTTTGGATCCGGCCAACGTTTCGATGGATAAATCCGTTTTAGTCGTCATGCGGTTGTCGTAAACGTATTTTGCGACGCATCGAATACCGTTGCCGCACATTTCGCCTTCGGACCCGTCAGCATTGAAAATCCGCATTTTAAAATCATCGGTTGCAGACGGTTCGATTAAAATTAATCCGTCGCTGCCGATACCGTAATGAAAAGGGCTTAAAGAACGCGCCAGCTCCGGCCAATCATGTGCCTTTTCGTCAAAGGTGTTGACAAAAATATAATCGTTGCCGAGTCCGTGCATTTTCGTAAAGCGCATGCTTGTCTCCTTGATGTTTGCTTTTTAAAAAGGGTATCAAATTGCATGCCAAATGAAAAGAAATTTTTTATCTTTTTTGAGGCGTCGATGCACGCCCCGACGAGACGGCCGTTAAATCCATTTGTTTTTGAGCCGCGCCGCCGCCGACCGCTTTATAAAACGTAATCACATTGGTGTACAACGTTCCATTCGATTGAACCATGTCCGTTTGAGCGCTTAACCGCCGCGTTTCGGCATCCAGCACTTCACTGTAATCGACCAGGCCTTGTTCATATTTTCGGGTTGTCAATCGGCTGGCTTCGCGCATTTCACGGTAAGCTTGATGCGCGCTGGCATTGCGGACATATTCCTGGGCGATGGCGGTCATCGCGTTTTGAATATCGGAAGCCGCCTGCAACATACTTTGTTCGTAAGCAATCAGCTGTTCTTCTTTTTTGGCTTTTTGTAAAGCGACGTTTTGGCGTAAAGCACCGAATTGGAAAATCGGCATTTGAACGCCCGGAACGACGCTGTACGTGAAGCTTTTGCTTTTGGGAACGTCCGAAAAATGAACCGCTTCAAAGCCGACCAGACCGGATAACGTGATTTTCGGGAACATATCGGCAATGGCAACGCCGACAGCCGCATTTTGTGCAATGAGATCTTCTTCGGCTGCGCGCACGTCCGGCCGGTTGCGAATAATGTCTGCCGGCAGTTCGTAAATGGTTTGAACATTGAATCGAAAGACGTCGGCAACCAGGTTCTTTTTATTTTTCTGCAATTCCTTGTCCAGCGTGCCGGGCAGTTGTCCCACCAACAATGCCAACGCATTGGCAGCCGCTTGTTGTTGCGTTTTGAGCGTCGGAATTTGCATGCGGGTGGTTTCGACCGTGTATTTGGCTTGGTTCAGCGCGATGTCGTCCGCTAACCCGGCATTGTATTTTTCCTGAACCGTTTCAAAGATGTTTTTTTGCAGTTTTAAGTTTTCTTCGGCATTTTTCAATAACTGTTGAGCCGTGCGATAAGTGATGTAATATTGAGCGACTTCGGCTTCCAAAGACACGCCGATGTTTTTCAACGACTCGACGGAAGCGCGCACGTTGGCCAAAGCCGCTTCCGTTTGGCGGCGGGAGGATCCGAAAATGTCAATTTCCCAAGACGCATCAAACCCGACCTGATAATATTCTTCTTTCAAGATGCTTTCGACATTTTGACTTTCTTTTAAATAATTGTACGATGCTTGGGCATCAATGCTCGGCAAAGCACCGGCCATCGTGATGCGCAAATTGGCGCGGCCTTGGCGCAATTGAGTCAACGCGATGCGGATGTTCGGATTATGGGCAAAAGCTTTTTCAATCAACAAATCCAGCGTCGGATCATTGAAGTCTTGCGGCGAAATCAAATGCGCATTCGCGGGAACCGGTTTTAAATTCAACGCTTTTTCGATTTCGGGCTGCGTAAAGAAAGTCGGCTGTTCGTAATCAGGACCGAGCGTGCAGGATAAAATGGCGAGGCACAGAAAAAGAACGACTTTTTTCATGATTTCCTCCGTGTGCCGGGCTGTTTTCGGTGCGTTTCGGGTGAGGGGGATGTCATCGTGCCGGGCTGTTTTTGGCGTGTTTCGGGTGAGGGGCGTGTTGTCGTGCCGGTCTGATTTGGGCGGGTTTTTCGTTGGGACGAAGCGGGGTGAGCCGGCGCCGGCACGGTTGCGGAACGGCTTGCCAGCGTGTCAAACAAAGCAAACAAAGACGGAATGAAGAAAATCCCGACGGTGGTTGCCGCAATCATGCCGAAGAACACACAAGTGCCGAGCGAAATTTGGCTGGCAGCCCCGGCGCCTTTGGCAACGACCATCGGTGAAACGCCCAAAATAAAGGTCAAAGCCGTCATCAAAACCGCGCGGTAGCGTTCGTCGGCACCGGCAGCGGCTGCTTTGACAATATCCATGCCTTTGCGGCGATAATCCAACGTAAATTCCACGATTAAAATCGCATTTTTGGCCGCTAATCCGATTAACATGACTAATCCTAATTGTGCATAAATCGACAACGGCAAGCCCATAAGCATCAATCCCAACAAAGCACCCAAAATCGCAAAGATGGTTGAAAACATGACCGAAAACGCCACCATCCAGCTTTCATACAACGCGACCAGAAACAAATACCCGAACACACAGGCTAATGCGATTAAAATGCCGACCAAACCGGTGGTTTCGACTTCCTGTAAAGACAATCCCGTCCAGGAAATTGCGTATCCTTTGGGCAGGTCTTTTGCCATTTGCGTGACGCCGTTAATGGCGGTGCCGGTGCTGACTTTCGGGGATGCTTCGGCTGTTACGGCCGCGCTGACATACTGGTTGAACCGGAACACGGTTTTGGGAGACAGAACGGTTTTTAAAGCGGCAAAGCTTTTGACTTGAACCATTTGCCCGGTTTGCGTGCGCACGTACAGGTCTTCAATGTCCGAAAAATCCCGCCGATAGTCAAAATCCGCCTGAATAATGACTTTGTTCGTCTGGCCGTCCAGCGTGATGTTGTTGACATAGCGCGAGCCTAAATTGTTTTGCAAGGCTTCGAATAAATCCGAGACGCTGATTTGATACGATTCCAATTTTGTACGGTCAATGTCCAGGTACACGTGCGGTGTGCCGGGTCGGAACGTGCTGAAAGCGACCAAAAAGTCGGGAGACGTATTCATTTTGCCCAATACTTGTTCCAACGTGTCGAACAACTGGTCGGTTGTATAAGACGCATTAACGGCGTTCAATTGGAAAGACAATCCGCTGCTGTTGCCGACGCCCGGAATGGCCGGCAAAGCATACACATCAATTTCGGCATTCGGGTTATCCGTCAATCGGGTGCGCATTTGATTCATGATGCTGTCCATGGACAACGCTTTGGTTTTGCGTTTGTCCCAATTTTGCAGCCCCAAAACGCCCATTCCGATGTTTTCGCCGCTGCCGCCCAGCAGGCTTTGGCCGGAAATGCCGATGAAAAAGTCAACGCCTTTAATGGCCAACGCTTCTTTGCCCATAGCGGATAAAATCGCTTCGGTTTGGTTAATGCTGGCGGTTTCGGGCAGTTGAACGTTGGTAAAAAGCACGCCTTGATCTTCTTGCGGTAAAAAGGATGTCGGCGTTTTATAAAACAAAAAGCCGATGATGCCGATCGTCAAAGCAACCAGCCCGCCGGTCAGCAATAAACGGCTGCTTAAAAACACGACGCCGGCCGTGTATTTGGAACGCGTCGTATCCAGCGTTCGGTTAAACCATTTAAAATAATCGCGTTTTTTCTGTCGATCGCGGTCGTGTTTCAGGAAAATCGCACACAAAGACGGACTCAACGTCAACGCGTTAATGGCGGAAAACACCACAGCAGTAGCGATTGTAACGGCAAACTGTTGATAAATTTTGCCCGTAATGCCTGCCATCAATCCGACCGGCACGAAAATCGATAACAACACCATCGTTGTCGCTATAATCGCGCCGCCGATGTCATCCATCGCTTGGTCAGCAGCCGCAACCGAATCCATCTTTTGATACTGCATCAGGTATTGAACGCGCTCCACCACGATAATCGCATCGTCAACCACCAATCCGATCGCTAAAATCATGGCAAACAACGTCAAAATGTTGATGTCAAAGCCTAACAGATAAATCACCGTAAACGTGGCAATCAATGACACCGGAATGGTAATCATGGGAATAAGCGTGGCTTTGGCGTCTTGCAAAAACACAAACACAACGCCGATAACTAACAAAAAGGTCAAGCCCAATGTTTGAACGATGCTTTCAATGGAAGCGCGCACAAACAAAGTGGAATCGTACGCGATTTCAAATTCCATGTCGGGCGGAAAAGCTTGCGTTAACGCGGCCATTTCTTTTTTAACGTTTTTCATGATAGACAACGCATTGGAACCGGGCGTTTGGCTTAATCCCAAAATGACGCTGGGCGCATCGTTATAAGCGGCTTTGACCGTGTAAGAGTCGGCACCCATTTCAACACGGGCAACGTCTTTTAAACGGATGATGCCACCGGTGTCGGATGTCGTCAGAACGATTTGTTCAAAATCTTCAACGGTTTTTAATAAGCCTTTGGCAGACAAAGACAAGACCAGTTGCGTGTCTTTGGGGCTGGGCGCCGCGCCGATTTGTCCGACGGCCGCTTGCACGTTTTGGGCTTCAATGGCATTTAAAACGTCGGTGCTGGTGAGGCCTAATGAAGCGAGTTTCACGGGGTTAAGCCACACACGCACGCTGTTTTGCGGCCCGTAAACGGAAACGGTGCTGATGCCCGGCACGCGTTCCAGCGGATTTTGCAAACTTGTGTATGCATAGTTGGATAAATATAAATCCGAATAGGAATTGTTCGGCGAGCGAAGCACCAACATCGCCAACAGATTGGCTGATTGCGTTTTCACGGACAAGCCTTCCTGCGTCACAACGGCCGGCAGTTCGCTCATGACCTGTTGCAGCCGGTTTTCGACTTTGACCTGTGCCATATCCGGGTCCGTACCGATGTTAAACGTAATCGTTAACGTGTATTCGCCTTCATCCGTCGAGGTTGATTCCATATAAAGCATGCCTTCGACACCGTTGACTTCGTTTTCAATCAAAACGGCGACGGTATCGCTTAACACTTCGGCGCTGGCGCCCGGATAAGTGGCCGAAACAATAATCTGCGGCGGCGTGATTTGCGGGTACTGCGCAATCGGCAGAACAATCATCGACATCAATCCCAGCAGCACCATCACCACCGAAACAACGATGGCAAAACGCGGGCGATGAATGAAAAAGCTGGAAAAAATCATGAGCCTGTCCTTGTGCGAACGGTTTTGCCGGGGGTTTCCGTGACTTGAGTCTGGGCAACGACCTGATCGCCGGGTTTTAGGCCGCTTTCAATCAAAAAAGCATTTCCGACGGCTTGCCCCGTCTTGACCGGCGTTTGCGTGAGGCGCCCGTTTTGAACCGTATAAACAAAATCTCCGGACGGCGTTAAATGTACATACCCTTGCGGAATGAGAATGGCTTCTTCAACTTTCTTTTCCATCAAAACGGTGACATACGCGCCGGACAACAGTTCTTTATTCGGATTGTCAAAGTCGGCGTACACATTCACGGAACTGGTTTGCGGCGTCACTTCGTTGTTAAAGAATTGGACTTGGCCGGTTCCGTCAAACACGGATCCGTCCGCCAACCGCAGTTTTAACGTCCATGCCTCAAACGGGCGACCGGCGGACGCTGTTTTTTGGGTCAGATATTCTTTATCCGGAATGGCAAAAACAACCCGAATGGGCGTGTATTGAATAATTGTAATCAAAGCGGTACCATCCGGAGAAACATAATCGCCCGGGCTGACGCTCACATCGCCGACGAGGCCGGAAATCGTCGCCGAAATCACGGTGTAACCCAGATTAATTTCGGCAATGTCTTTGGATGCTTTGGCCGAAGCGACATCTGCTTTTGCCGACAACAAAGACGTTTTCGCATTATCTAAATCCGTTTGGGAAACTGCTTTCTTGCCGGCGTTGACTAACCGGTCATAATACGTTTGCGCATTCGATAACGTTGCTTCGGCTTGCAAGACTTTGGCAACGGCCGATTCCAAATCCGCTTTGTGTTCGCCCTGACGCAGGATAAATAACGGCTGACCGGTGGTAACGTCTTGCCCGCCGGTGACTAAAACTTGTTCGATGTAGCCCGAAATCATCGGTAAAACAGAAACAGAATGAATCGGCGTGACATATCCGATATAGCTTTTTTCCAACGTGACGGGCTGTGTTTTCACCGTGATGACGTCAACGGTTTGTTCGGCAGTTTCGGTCGGGGATGCGGACACTTTGGCCGATTTTTCGTGCAGATAAATGTAAACGCCGGCGCCGCCGATAACAACCAGAAGCAAAGCAATCAAGATGTCTTTGACCATAATATCCCCCTTGTTTTAAAGAGGAGATAAGGATAACAGGTCGCGGTTTCAAGGTTTTTTTTCTTTTATTATAAGGGGTTATGCAAAACGAAATAAAAGGATATGAAAAACCTCTTGCCAAGCGGGCGGCGGGTCTCTATCTTTTTAAAAAGGAGATGGTGTCATGTTGCAGAAATTTATTTTACTCTTAATTCCCCCGCTGGTCTTTTTAGGGTTGTTGGCTTTGCTGGTCATGGTGTGGTATGTGGCGTTACCGTTGTTGGTGGTGCTGTTTGTGATTTCGTGGTTTCGGGCGCGGCAAATTCGCAAAGCTTGGGAACAATTTTACGGGTCTGCGATGGCACAGCCGGTGCGGGCAAAACGCGTCAAGAAAAACGATGACATCATCGACGCCGATTATGAAGAAATAAAAGAATAGACAGCCGGCTTTTTTCTCTTTATACTCAAAGCCATGAAGAAAACAAAACCGAAAATGGCCTTTTGTTATGATTTTGACGGGACGTTGTCGCCCGGCAACATGCAAGAGTATGATTTTATTCAAAAGCTGAACATGCCTGTGCAGGACTTTTGGTTAAAAGCGCATCATTTGTCGTTGGAACACGATTGTGATGAAGTCTTGTCTTATATGCGCTTGATGTTGGAAGAAGCGGATGCGCGGCACATGCCTTTTACGCGGGAAGACTTTCGGGCGTCGGGGGCGAAAATTTCGTTCTATGAAGGCGTGGATACGTGGTTTGATCGGATTAATGCGTATGCGGCGGCAAAAGGCATCGAAACCGAACATTACATTATTTCGTCGGGTTTGCGCGAAATCATCAAAGGCACGTCGATTGCGCTGTTTTTTAAATGGATTTATGCTTCGTCTTTTATGTACGATGAAAGCGGGCGGGCTTTGTGGCCGGCTCAAGTCATTAACTACACGACGAAAACCCAATATCTGTTTCGCATCAACAAAGGCTGTTTAAGAATCAATGATCCGGAAATCAATGCGTATACGCCTGATGAAAATCGATCCGTTCCGTTTTCGCGCATGGTTTATGTCGGCGACGGCGATACGGATATTCCGTGTATGAAGCTGGTGAAATCCGAAGGCGGGCATTCGATTGCCGTTTATGAACCCGATAAAGAAAAACAAACCGGGACGGCGCGTCGATTGTTGAAAGACGGGCGCGTGAATTTCATTGCACCGGCCGTGTATACGCCGCATTCCATGATGGAAGAATTGGTTAAAACCATCATCGATCAGGTGGCACTTGATTTAAAAATGACCCGATTGCGGGAAGTTTCCCCTTGCATCATCGATTAAAACGCCCTACCTTTTCAAAAGAAAAGGAGAGTGCTATGTCAGTTTGTTTATTTTTCGATATGGATAAAGACGCCGAAGCTTATTTAACGGCGCATGCTGTTTCGGGCTGTGAAGCTGTTTTTTTGGCGCAGGAATTTAATGACCCGAAAACAATCACGCTGGAACAATACAAAAACGCGGATGTCATTTCGGTTTTTCCGCATTCGGACAGTTTAAAGAATGATTATTTGGATTATTTCCCGAATTTAAAACTGATTGCAACGCGGTCGACGGGATTTAATCACATCGATTTGGATTATGCCAAAAAGCGGGGCATTGCCGTTGTCAACGTGCCGAACTACGGCGAAGTGACGGTCGCGGAATTCACGATGGGAACCATGTTAGGCTTGTCGCGCAAGATTTACAAAGCCAAGTCTCAAATGAAAGCCAACAATGTCCACATGGACGATTACATCGGTATTGATTTAGCCGGGCGCACGTTGGGTGTCATCGGTACCGGCGCTATCGGGCGGCATGTGATTAAGCTTGCGACGGCGTTCGGGATGAAGATTTTGGCCAACGACCCGTTTCCGAACAAGGCTGTTCAAGAGATGGGCATCGCCTACGTGGATTTACCGACGTTGTACAAGGAATCGGACATCATTACGTTGCACTGTCCGGCAACGCCCGAAAACCTGCATATGCTGGATGAAACGGCTTTTCGTCAGATGAAAAAAGGCGTTTTGATCGTCAATACGGCCAGAGGCAGTCTGATTGAAACGGAAAGCCTGTATAATGCTTTGAAATCCGGCCAAGTCGGCGGGGCGGCTTTGGATGTTTTGGAAAACGAAGATGTGATTACGCATCGGGAAATTGCGACGGACATAGATGCGCGCAGCCATGATTTTTTAATTGACTCGGTGATTAATTTCAAAATGATGCAATTGGATACGACCATCATTACGCCGCATATCGCGTTTAATTCCATCGATGCCGTGAACCGGATTTTGCAAACGACGGTCGATAATATCCAAAGCTTTGAAAACGGGCAACTTATCCATTCCGTCCTGTGACGCGGGCGGCGGGCTGATATAAAGATTGTTTTTTGATTGAGAAACGGTTAAAATTCAATCAAAAACAAAGGAGTTGATATGATCCATTATCCGCGCGGCATAGAAGTGATTGTCGGAGCATATATTATTAATGATAAAAATCAGGTGTTATTGTTTCAATCGCCCAAATGGGGGAATGAATGGACAATTTGCGGTGGTCATGTTGAAGTGGGCGAAACAATCGATGCCGCCGTCAAACGTGAAGTCAAAGAAGAAATTAACGTTGATATTGAAATCATTGATACATTGACTGTGGGGACTTTTTTTGCGCATCCGCCGCGGTTTCAAAGGGATGCTCATTTTATTTACATTGATTCTGTTGTGAAAATTGTCTCCGGTTCGCTTCGTTTGGACAACCGCGAATTGACACGGGCGCAATGGTTTGATGTCGACGAGGCTTTCAATTTGGAAAAGATTTCTTCTTCTTGTCGGGAAAACCTGCCGAAATTAAAAGCGTGGTTCGGCCGAAATAAATAACAAATTTCCTTTAAAGCACATGGGCTTTATGCTGTGTTAACAAAGCCACCGATTTTTGGGGTTCGGGCAGAACGTATGTGTTAAAGTAGTTCCAAAAAACCGTGCTTTGGGCGCGCTGTTCCGGTGTCATATGAAGCATGGCTGTCTTTTTAAAGAAAGCCGCCTCTGCCGCATTCATTGTGCGTTTCGTCCCGTTTTGCGTGATCGTGCATCCGTACGGGATGCTGGCTTTGAATGTGGTTGAGCCGGCGTTGAACGAAAAACCGACCCATTCATCCGGCTGTTCGATTTGGGCATCTCCGCGTGCGATAACGGGTTTAAAATCCGTCATGTTCGTTTGGCGAAGGGCCGACGTCGTGTTAAAAACGGCTTGATACGGCAAAGATGCATCAAATACTTTATTGATGAGCGAACCTAACAAAAAATCAAATTTCAAAGCTTTTCCGATTAACGGCACTTCTTGCACCGTTTCCGGCAAAACGCCCGCCGCCTGTCCGCCGCGAATAGCAGCAATGAGCGGTTTTTTAATCGTATCCAAATCTTTTTGCGTCATCGGCCGTTCTTGGTGCGGCGTTTGAACGGCGGCTGTCCGAAACGATAAAATCGGTATTTGGTCTTCGGTCATCGTTTGATCATTCAATTTTTCAAACCGTAAACGATACAGCCGATTGCCATGCTTGAGTTCAATGCCGGGAGACAGACCGTCTAACAAAGAAAGCCCCGCTAATCGCGCGTCTTTATGCCGAGCTTTTGCCAAAGCTTCGCGATTGACGACCAACTGCCCCAATTGTAAATGCGTTTGTCGGGCTTGTTGGTACGTGCGACGCCATTCCTGATGCCGTTTCAGGTGAGCGGCCGTTTCGGCTAATGTTGTTTGCAAAGATAAAATCGTTTTTTGGGGATCGGCTTGGTTTCGAACGATAAAGCCGATGTATTCTTTTTGATTTGCGCCGCTTCGCCATATCATTTCGGTGGCCGGCATGCCATACCATACTGAAAAGGGCGCGGAATCAACATGATATGTTCGACCAAAGACGTTAATTCGGCCGCCTCTTGGGCTGTTTTCGGATTCTTTAAAGCGCGTGTGATTAAGTCGGTGACGGATGCTGCTTCTTTCGGCGAAATGTCGGCCGGTAATCGAAAGGGCGATGGTAAGACCGATTGCTTTTGTTCCATGCGCGGTATCGCCGGTGTTTTTTCAACGGTAGGTATATCGGCCGAAAGATTTCCGGCAGCCAATACAACGCCGGCAGCGGATAAAGACAGAATCTTTTTTTTTCAAGCCCATTGCGTTCTCTCCTTATATTAAGGACACACCCAAAAGAAGAAATCTGCCATAAAAAAAGGGGGGAAAAACCCCTCTTTTTTACCAGTCTCCGCGACCGCCGCGACCCCCGCGAGGCGGCATCGGCCGATCATGATGCGGTCCCCGATGCGGCCGTTCAAAACGTGGGCCGGGCATCGGTTCAAACCGTGGCCGACGCGGAACATACCGTGGCCGACGTGGAACATACCACGGGCGACGCGGAACATACCACGGGCGACGCGGAACATAAACAGGGTCGATAACAATCGGTTCTTGAATAACAACGGGCGCCGGTGTCACCACGACCGGATATGGGTTTAACAACCGAACCGAAGCACCGACTAAATTCACGATATCCGTAGCCAACCGAACGCCGTCGTTATGTTTGGGGCCGTGTGCTTGTGCCGACATCGGCGCTAACGCCGCAAAAGCCAGCAAGCCGGTCAATAATAAAGTATTTTTTTGTTTCATAAAAATCCTCCTTTGATGAATAAAATAAAGGTATCACGATTTGTTGATTTTGTCAATTTTTTTAAGGTTGCTTCTTACCGGCCGGTATTTTGCAAAGCCTTTTTAAGAAGAGGCGTTTTGAGTTGTTTCATCTTGTTCAATGTTTCTTTCAAAGAGGCATGTGCTGTCTCGGTGTTGGCTTTTGCTGTTTGATTAAATGGTTGCATATGGACAACTTTACCGTCTTTGTCATATTCTTTTTCGATGGACGGTTGGCCGTTAACGAATTCGACTTCATACCATAACGATCCGTCCGTATCATATTCTTTTTCCGTTTTGGGGTGGCCGTCAACGAATTCGGTTTTATAAGTTAAAATTCCGGCGGAATCGAAGTGGGAAGAACAAGTTTTTTCCCCGTTTTGATACAGGATTTCTTCGGTCATATGCTGGCGATAAAGCTTAATGGTTTTTTTGGGTTTTGAATACGTTCCCGATGCGGACGGATGTGTCTCTTCAAACACATAATGAATGTCTTTGGGGACTTGAGACAAAATCTCTCGCCCGATTTGTGTCCGACTTAACGTGTTCAGCGCTTTTTTGAGTTCGGCTTTGTCTTGTTCGGTGCCGCTAACATGCGTTAAAATGTGTTCCGTTTTATCGCCTTGTTGAACGAGGGATGACATCAACGACGTTATTTTTTCGGCAGGCTGCATCGTCATTGTGCCGACTGTTGCCGCCGCCATCAAAACACTGTAAGAAACATAAAGGGCAAGATTCTTTTTAAACATGAGCTTCCTCGTTTCTTTTCTTCAGTATATCACATTTGTATCAAAAAGGATATGGTTTTAATCAAATCGTAGAGAGGCCATGAGATGGGTTTATCTTATTATTTTAGGGAAAGAGCAGGGGGGCTCATCCCTATCGGGACCGTCCTTACGGACGTCGTTCGCTATCGCTCACCGAACTCTGGTCCGTGCGTTTTAATAAACGCACCCATCGTTCTTCGGCCTACACACAAACCATAAAAAAAGCCACCCCGTTTGAAAAAGGGCGCGCAGAGACACGGCGTTTCACGCCTTCGTGCAACGGCATCTAAATTCGCTGCGGTCATTGTCATTTCCCTGGCTCATTAAGATGTTGCGTTGGACTTGCAGACAAAAAGTGTCCGCCGGACACTTTTTGCGTAGCGTCCTCTTCCGAGTTCGAGTCTCACACAAACCATAAAAAAAGCCACCCCGTTTGGGGTGGTTTTTTTATGGTGGGCGCGCAGAGACTCGAACTCTGGGCCCGCTGATTAAGAGTCAGCTGCTCTACCAACTGAGCTACGCGCCCACAACGCGGATTCTCTTATACCCGAAATCACTTCAAAATGCAAATTCTTTTTTCAAAAATAAGAGCCGGCGTGTTTACCGGCTCTTTTCTCTTTCGGTTATCAGAACACGAATTTCAAATTCGCACCGACCGTGTATTCATCAGCGTCGTCTTCCGGCGCGACAAGGCTGCCTTGCAGGCTGATGACAACATTTTGAGATGCATAAAAATCAGCCGATGCCGCATAGGCTGTATGTGTATTTTCTGCATTTTCCAAATGAATATCAAAGCCTAAATAAGGGTTGGCATCGATATAAATCCCCGGACGGACAACATAATAATCACCCGCGTCTTCTTCAGACCACAAACTCGATACATAAGACATCCGAATGTACGGCGTGACGTTTTCCACTTTCGCGCCCAACATGACGAACGGCGCCACATAAGAATACCGCACATCGTCTTTTTTCATGCCTTTCGGTTTGACTTCCGTTTTATAAATCCGGCCGTCAATCCCCATTTTCATATCGAAAAAGTCGGTTCGCACCAAATGGTATTGCACGCCCAAATCAACGCCGTAATTTTTAAGCCGGTCTTTGCTGTCTTTGCCCTCTAAATCCAGATAATCAACCTGTAAAGACAGAGATAACCGGTCGGTCAGCCCGTACGAAAACCGTTGAGCCGCATCCCATCCTGTGACTTTTTCCGTGCCGGCGTCTTTATCTTTGGGAATAACAATGTAATCAGCCCGCGTGTCCGACATAAATCGTCCGGCGCCTAATTGATACATCGGGTTTGCCGCGCGGTATTTGGACGTTGATCCGTATTGAGTCGAACCGGTTGCATCGACCGGCCGATATGTGTCTTGCGGCACCGGTTGACGGTATACCGGTTGGGCATACATTGGCCGCGGTGCATATACCGGTTCAGCATATTGAGCGGACGCCAGCGTCGTGACGGCACATAAAGCAGTTGCTAACAGAATGGTTTTTCTCATATTCCTCTCCTTTTGTTCAGTGTTAAAACCATACATATGAATGTAGGAAGAAAGATTTAATAATCAGTTAAAGAAAATTGAAAACACTTGACAAAAACATCTTTAAGATGTATACTGATTTTATTATAAAAGAGAGGGATTTAAAATGGCATTAAAACAAAAATTATTAAGCATTTCGTTGGCGGCATCGACTTTGTTAGGGGTTGGGTTGTCTGCCGAAGAGAAAGAGCCGCAAAAGCAATCGATTGCCGCTGCTCAAACGATTCCAGCAGCGGGAGAAGCTTTGACGAGCGAACAACAAACAATGATGTTGAAGAAATTGGCCGTCTTTCGGCGGCGGATGGAGCGTTCCTGCAAAACGGAAATTTTGAAAATGGAGCGAGCGGAAGCGCGGAAAGTGACGCAAGCAAAGCGGGCTTATCGAAGTGCAGTTCAAAAAGCCCAGCGCGCAACCGCCAGAGGAACTTTGTCCGCGACGGATAAGGTCGTTTTGCAGGCGAATATCGACCAGGCTCGGGAAAATGTGGAATTGTATGAAAAAACGATTGACGAGACGGTTAAACAGCAAGCGGCTGACATTCAAAAGCGGTATAATGAAGAATTAAAAGAAATCAATCAAATGATTCGGGACGTTGAAAAGGGTAAAATGCCGAAAATTCAAAGACCCGAACCGAAAGAAAAAATGTCGTTGGACAAACATCGTGTCCGAAGAGCGGTTGAAAAAGAAAGATAAAAAAGAGCGCCTCTGATCGGGGCGCTTTTTAAATGCTTTCGGGAACACCGTTCGGATGCTCTCACGCCATAAAAAAACCGCCGAACGGCGGCTTTTTAAACCAGATTAACCTTGACGGGCTTTGTACCGCGGGTTTTTCTTGTTGATAACGAAAATACGACCTTTGCGGCGAACCATTTTGTTGTTTTTGTCGCGCTTCATAATCGCTTTCAACGAATTAACGATTTTCATAATAACACCTTTACTTTTTTAGCAATGAACTCATGAAACTGAACGCACACTATATAGGGATTTCCCGTAATTGTCAACAAGAATCTTTATTTTTCAAAGACGCCGACCAATTCGATATGTCTTGAAAAAATGAATTGATCGACCGGCGTGACCTTATTCAGCCGGTATCCGCCGTTTAAAAGCGTTCGCGCATCGCGCGCAAATGTCGATGGATTGCACGAAACCATCACAACTTTGGGAACATCGGAGTCGGCCAGTTGCCGGCAGAGAGCATCTGCACCGGCGCGCGCCGGATCCAATACAACCGCATCCACCGTCCCCAGTTCTTCCGAAGTGAGCGGTTGGCGGAATAAGTCGCGCACTTCGGCCGGGATACCTCGTTTTTGCAAAGCCGCAATCGACTCGGCCGTGATATCATATCCTGTGACGGTGATGCCGGCTTTGTGCATCGGCACCGTGAATGTCCCCAGTCCGCAAAATAAATCCAAAGCGCTGCGGGCGCCTTGAACCCCGTCCATGACCAACCGGATGAGCGTTTCTTCGCCTAAAACGGAAGGTTGCAGAAAAACATTTGACGGCGTATCCATTTGAACCGCTTGGAAAATCAAATCGCCGTTTAAAACAAATCGGACAACCGGCAGCGTTTGACAGAAAACGGAAATATCTTCCAATAAATCAACCGACGGGCGGCTTGGTTTTTTCTTTTTCCCTTTGGGCGGATCCGTCAGAAAAGCAATATCCGCGCCGATGTCCGTCATCAACACGGCAACATGCCCCGTGCCGCCGATTTTTTGTGAAAGCGCTTTCAGCGGTCGGATAAACGCTTGTAATTCCGGCACCAACAACCGACAGGCCGTAATGTCAATCAAGCGGTGGCTTTTCTTTTCGTTAAAGCCGAACCGTCCCGGCGCATAAGCAAACGTGACGCGTCGTCGGGTTTGATCCGGAATGGAAATAATCGGGTCAATCGGCGTGTCAATGGCTTTGTGCGCCAAAGCTTTTTTGACTTGATCGGTTTTCATTTTCAAGTAAGCGTCAAACGGCATGTCTTGAAAGTCACATCCGCCGCATAATCCGAAAAAAGGGCATTGCTCTGTCATGTGTATCCCGCTGTTTTTTTTAAGCGTAGACAGTTTTATGCCGTTTGTAAAGTTTTTTTCATGAAAAGAGCCGCAAACCGCCAAAAAAGGATTGACGATTTTAAGAAAAATGGTAAGGTATAAAAAAAGAAAGGAAAATAAATGACTGTAGAACAAAATACCGGTTCGGAGCAAAGAACCATTCGGCTGGAAAAGCTGAAAAAATTGGAAAGCTTGGGATTAAACGCATATCCGCACATTTATCAACCGACCGACACGTCGGCGGATTTGAATAAAAAATATGCTGATTTGCCGAATGACACGCAAACACAGGATGTCGTTCAGGTCGCCGGCCGGATTAAAGCCATTCGCAACTCCGGGATGTTTATGGATCTGTACGATGACGCCGGTAAAGTTCAAGTGTTTTGTTCTTTGGAAAATTTGCCGCAGTCGGAAAAAGACATTTTGGCTTTGTTGGATGTCGGCGATTGTTTGGGCGTGAAAGGAACGGTTCGGCGCACTAAACGGGGCGAGTTGTCTGTGGCGGCTCAAAAATTAACGGTGTTGGCGAAATCTTTGTTGCCGCTGCCGGAAAAATTTCACGGTTTGCAGGATCAAGATACCAAATACCGCCGTCGGTACTTGGACATGATTACCAATCCCGACAGCAAAAAAACATTGGTGCAACGGTCGCTGATTATCACGGCTATTCGGGAATATTTGAACGGCTTAGGCTTTTTGGAAGTCGAAACACCGATTTTGCATCCGATTTTGGGCGGTGCGAATGCGAAACCGTTTGTGACTCATCACAATACGTTGGATATGGATTTGTATTTGCGGATTGCGCCGGAGCTTTATTTGAAAAGATTGATTATCGGCGGCATGCCGGCTGTGTATGAAATCGGCCGGAACTTCCGTAATGAAGGCATGGATACGCGCCACAATCCGGAATTCACGATGTTGGAATTGTACTGGGTGTACAAAGATTATAACGACATGATGACGTTGTTGGAAAAGATGGTGGAATATGCGGCCAT
>CALXTZ010000013.1 GCA_944391545.1 uncultured Alphaproteobacteria bacterium | reverse complement strand
GCGGACAAATGACAATCACGCGCGGTACGTTTACGAATAACAACGGATGGGACGGCGGAGCAGTCGGTAACATCGGCATGTTAGGCGACGACATGTATCTGTCGGTGACGGACAGCGTGTTTGATGGGAATTCTGCCGTTTTAGAAGGAGGTGCTGTTTATAATGATGATGTTGCTTATTTGATCGACAGTACTTTCACGAATAATTCAGCCGCTGAAGGGGGCGCCGTTTTTAATATGGGCATATTGAATATGATAGCTCTGGATAAAGACGTTGTCTTTGAAAACAATACGGCTGACGGGGTTTCAAATGCTGTTCATACGATAGAAACTTTACATTTGAATGCAGGAGACCATTCTATTATTTTTAATGATCGAATTACCGGTAGCGGTGAAATCATTGTTAATCCGGATTATCAAATTCAAAATGCAAATGTACCGACAACCGGAACCATCGTTTTAAATGAAGATATGACAGGTTATACGGGATCGGTTGATATTCGAAACGGGACGGTTCAAGTCACAACGAACGGTCGCTTTTTTAAAGCATCTGATCTGATTGTTGAAAAAGGTACACTGGATATTGGGTTGTCGCAAGCGGTTGTGGGGAACGCCATTTTTCAATCCGGATCACGGTTGGCATTGTTTATTCAGAATCAAACAACATACGGTTCTTTGGTAGCGGATACGGTGTCAGTCGAAACAGGGGCAACGCTTCAAGCCACATTATCTGCGGAAGCGATGGAATCTCAAACTCAAATCAGATTGCCGCTGATTCAAAGTACGCAAACATTTGATGATTTATTTTCTCCGGTTATTGATAATAATTTATATACATTTACGGCTTTGGGTAACGGATGGTACGAAATCAGCCAAACCGAAACGTATGCGGATGTGGTGGCAAAAGCCGGCGGTTCGCGGAACAACCAAAATACGGCTCAAGCCTGGGAAGCTGATCCAGCTTTGTCCGGGCCAGCACGCGATATGTATCTTGAGCTGGATGCTTTGGCGCAAAACGATGGTTCCGCATTTGTTCAGGCATTAACGGCGTTGGCGCCGACGACGGCACCGTTGATGCAGGTGTTAAGCCAGTCTTTTTTAAATCAATTTGACGCCGCCGTTGAGACGGATCGTTCGGAATATCAAATCGGTGACGGTGTTTTATGGGCTGCCGGAACGACGCAGATGTCTCGGTTAAAAAAAACGGCTTCATATGCGCCCGTGCACATTTACGGAAACGGAATAAGTGCCGGGATTGAATATACGAAGGCAGACTGGACAATCGGCGGTGCTTATTTATATCGGTACGATCGGATGAAAAACATATACCGACGTATTCGGGTTCCGACGCACGGGGCAGGGATTTATGCTGTTTATCAGCCGAATTCATTTATCTGGAAAACAAAACTTTCTTATTTTTACAGTCATTTTAAAGAATATAAAAATGTTGCCGGTTATTCGGTTTCAAATAAATTGTCTTTGGAAACGATCGGCGCCCAAACAGATTTCGGGTACCGAATAAACGCCGGCTCATGGCAGATTGTTCCCAAAATCGGTGCGCAATATGCGATGATTCGCCATAAAACGGCACAAGATGCCGTCGGTCAGATATTACAAGGAAAAAAGCTACAATTTTTAACGCCTTACGCTGAAATTGCGGTTGAAAGACAATGGGCTTTGTCTCCAGACTTTTTTGTTCGTCCGTCAGTATCTGTCGGAACATCTTATGACCTGTTATCGAGTAAAGATAATGCATGGGTTCGGTTGTCTGACGGCATCACATATACGGTTGCTGCCGAACGGTTGCCGAGATGGCAACAGGATGTTTCCGTAGGTATTGCTGCGGATTTAGGGGATCGATTCGAACTGCGGTTGGATGCACAGGCCGGTTTTCGCTCTCATTATGAAAATTATGTCGGCCGTCTGAAAGCGATCTATCAGTTCTAGTTTTAAAAAGACGACATAAAAAGCTATTCATTTTGATGAAAAGTGTGTAATCTGGGAAGTCAGGAGGACAAGATGGCACAAACACATCAAACGTTGGCTGTTCCGTCGGGAAATGAACGCCGATCCGAAAAAAGAATTTCATCGGGTATGACCGGCACCGGTATTTAAGCTTCGTTAATCAGCAAAAGGCGTAAACAATTCGGTCGTCCGAAGTCACGTTTACCGATACCGATGCCTTGTTTGCAAACGGTATAAGCCGGCGGCAGTTCGGTATGTGTTCGCAATGCCGCTGCAATGGCAATGCCGGTCGGCGTAACCATTTCCCCGTTTACATCCGTCGGTCTTAACGCAATTTGATGCGCTTGGGCAATGTTAAGAACCGCCGGTACCGGCACGGGCAGCAAACCGTGTTGACATTCGACAAAGCCATGTCCTTCATTGAAACCGGTGACAACGCAGGATTCAATATTCAGGCTGTCCCATAAAACGGCAGCCGATATAATATCAACAATTGAATCCATTGCGCCGACTTCATGAAAATGAACCTCCTCAATCGCACAACCATGTGCTTTACTTTCCGCTTCGGCTACGATTTTGAAAATCTTTTTAGCCATGCCGCGCGCACGATCGGTCATGTCCGCTTTGTCAATAATCTCATAAACATCTTTTAAATGACGATGCGTATGTGCGTGCGTATGGTCATGCGTCGAGATTAACCGGACGTCAAAATCACATCCGGCTAATCCGTAAGATTTTTTATGCGTAACGGTGTATTCAAATTCGCTCGGGACAGATTGAAGAGCGGCCTCTAATTTATTTTGATCCGCGCCCAAGTCCAACAAGGCCGCGACAGTCATATCGCCGCTGATTCCGTTTGCGCCGTCGATGGAGAGCATTGTCATCAGATGACCTCAACCAATTCATAGGAACGATTACCCATTTTCAATTCTTCCATTGCCGTCAATTGATGCAACCCTTCGCGCGATTCAATGCGTTCTTTCAAATCATGCAGTTCTTCTTCGGGCAGCTTGTACACCAAATCAATGGACGCTTGATCAATCGCTAAAATATCCGTAGACGCTAAAATGCCGATATTGCGCGCTTTGGGAGGTGCTGCCGTCACGCCGGCACAATCGCAATCGACCGACATATTGCGTAAAACGTTGATATAGGCGATATGCGGCGCAAAATAATCGACGGTTGCTTTGGCCGATTCGGCCATGTTTTCCATAAAAGGTTTTCCTGAAAGCCATTTGCTGTAATCTTCATTGTCCGGAGCGGCGTGAACCATTTTCTTGCCGATTTGACCATCTGCACAGCCAATAGCAATGTTTTTCATGGATCCACCAAAACCACCCATGGCATGACCTTTGAAGTGAGTTAAAACAACCATGGAATCATAATCCAGCATATGTTTACCGACCGACATCGTTTTGAAATGTTTGCCGCCTTTGACCGGAATCATGACAGCCCCGTCTTCATCCATAATATCAACGGGACAAAAATCCCATCCGTTGACTTGAAGCGTTTCGCGATGATCTTCGGTCGTGTATCGATCGCCTTTATAAAGCGTGTTGGTTTCGACCAATGTGCTGTTCGGGATATTTTCCTGTAACGCTTTGACCATGCCGCGCGGAATGATATTCGGGCCGTGTTTTTCGCCCGAATGCCATTTGATCGCCACTTTGCCCGTAATATTTTGGTTAATTTTACGATACAGTTTTAATAAACCGTCCGGGCTGATATCGCGTGTGAAATAAACAACGGATTGAGCGGACGAAGGCGTTTTTTCCATCGGTGCCGCCATTAAAGATCCGACTTTACCAAGTGTACCGGCAATCACCAGGCCGGAGGACATTTTTAAAAAATCTCTGCGTTTCATTTTTCAAATCTCCTTTCGTTGAGCATACAAAAAGCATAACGCTTAAAGTTAACTTTAAGTCAAGAACTTTTTTCATTTTTTTGTATAACAGCGGATTGACTTGATAAAGCAAGCGGATATTTTTTATTTCCTTTAAAAAGGAAAACGGGATATTATGGCATAAATACACTGTTCGTTGACATAAGGGTCATTAATGGATAAACTTTTTTATGCGATACATTTTATTTATTTTATTGGGAATGATTTGTTCTTTGGCACATGCCGAAGAGACATTTAAAAATCCTATTTTTTACCAACCTTTGAAAAGTTGGGCACATGGCTTTAGAAGTACAATATACTTGACCCCGACAACAAGTCGAATTGTTGGAGACGGATATGATACGTTGACAGAAGGCTGTGTCCTGATTGAAGATACGGGATCCAGTATTATATTGGGTTGCCCCCATTATGCCGGGACGATGTATGAACGTTATGTCAATGTCGGTAATCCGAATCGAGCCCAAAGAAAAGCAATGATGGAAAGAGATTGGAAACATTACTGTAGAATATATGCGACTCAGAGTTTGGATTTACAGCGAGCTAAAGCAGGACAAGAGAATTCTGAATACCTTGAGACACAGGAACTGCCGGATGGAAGTTGCGGTCCGGCAGAACCTGATTTTAAACCTTAATCAGTAAAAAGGCCAAAACACATATAAAATATAAGGCAACAGGATGACATCAGATAAAATAAAACGTTTCTGTCGGCGCATCCACAAGCTGAAGCCGATTAAAGAACACAGAAGCGCGATATGACCGCAATCCAGCATTATGTATGTTTCGACACTTGCATAAGAACGGCCGCATGTTTCGCATCCCCAAAGGAAATCGTATTGATTTGTAAAAAGGGCAACAGACACATCATAAACCCAAAGGCAAATCCAAAACAGATGAACGCTCAACAATCCCCAAAAGAATCCGTTTTTGAAAAGAAATGAACAAAAAGACTTAATCATCATAATTGACTTCTACAATAACGTCTTTTGAATTATGTGTAAACCAATTTGTAAAAGAGTCCATTTGATTTGAATCAATGCATCCGGCTGAACCGGGTATTGTTCCGCCGTGAATGCTGAAATGGTTGCGTCCAAACGTTTGCGTAGATAAAGCAGGATCAAGCCAGACACGATAATTTCCCCAAGAATTTTCCAATCCGGGTCATGTTCCTCGTCCGACATTTCCGATTATCTTTTGCCATAAATTAAGGTCTTCAATCCCCTGTAATTGGTCAAGTCGAGCAGCATATATGCCGGCCGGAATCGGACCGGTATTTTTTAAAGATTGATGTTCGGGATCTTGATATCCTGAACGGCCCGAGACAGCAGGCCATTCTTTAATGATTTTACGGTTCTCTATTAATTGTAAAGATTTTCCGTTGAATTTTAATTTTTGTGCCGGATCTGTTTTTAACGGATACGGCCAAATGTTTTTTTTGCATCTGATTCAGGCGGAATATATTCTTCTGCCGTACATCTGCATCCATAGTCCTCGCCGGGATGCCCTCCTTCGGGAGGATCACTCCAAGAAAAAACTTCACCGTCTCTGGCGGCATGAGAATCTCGTACTTTATGATCTCCCACGGTCGACCATACATAGTAATTTTCAGGATGTTCATTCCTATCATCGTCAGGGTAAAGATTCTTAAATCCTTGGGCTACGTATTTTTGACTTTTTTCATAATCCGCATTTTGCGGGTTTCTGTAAGCATCGGAATTCATTATAGCTGTTAGTTCTTCTTGGTTTAAACTTTCAGTCATTTTTTCTCCTTTCATAAAAAAAGCCTGCTTGACACAGGCAAACAGGCATAAAAAACGGGCGCAATGCACCCGGATAACTTTTTCCTTTATATCATAAACGCATAAAAAAGTCAAGTTTTTATTGCATCTTCTCAAAAGAAGTGGCAAGGTGAACAAAAGGGGATTTCATGAAAAAGGGACTGTTCTTTTTAAATCATAACCCGATTGGGGGGTGGTGTGTTTTAAGCCTTTTAACAATGGGGATCGTCGGGGGATTAATTCTGTTGAAACTGCCGGCCGCATTTTTAATCGGTGCCATTATCGGCGGGCTTATATTTGCGATAATGGGCAGTTCTCTGCGTATTCCCAATCGCGTGTTTGTTGTGGCGCAAAGTTTATTGGGATGCATGATTGCACGCGTTTTTTCCATGTCCGTTTTGGAAAACATAGCCGCGCATTGGATTTTAGTGCTCATCAGTGTTTTATCCGTTTTGGGATGCAGCTTTCTCGTCGGATTGTTTTTGCAAAAACGGCAAATTCTGCCGGGCAGCACTGCGATTTGGGGGTCTTGGCCGGGAGCCGCTTCCGTGATGTCGATTATGGCCGAAGCCTATGGCGCGGACATTCGTTTGGTGGCGTTGATGCAGTATTTAAGAGTCGTAATGGTGGCTGTGTTAGCCTCTGTGGTTGCATTGAGCGTCGGCAGCTCGTCACCGCCGGTCTCTATTCTTTCTTTTCCGCCGATTGCTTGGGATCAGTTGGCGGGAACGTTGGCGATGGCTGGCGTCTGTACGTGGGCAGCGCTTCGAACCAAAATACCGGCCGGGCCGATGCTGTTGACGATGATTGTCGGCGCTGTTTTCAATAATTTGGGATGGATTCAAATTGAACTGCCGCCGGTTTTGTTGCTCGTCACCTACGCGGTCATCGGTTGGACAATCGGATTAAAATTTACCAAATCCGTTTTTATGTACGCGTTGTTTATTTTGCCGAAGTTAATCGGTGTTATCGCATTGTTGTTGGTGATGTGCGGGTGTATCGCGTTGGCTTTGGTCGGGTTTGCTGGTATTTCTCCGTTGACAGCCTATTTGGCAACCAGCCCGGGCGGCGCCGATTCAATCGCCATTATTGCCGCTTCGGCACCGGTTGATATGGCTTTTGTCATGTCGGTTCAACTGATGCGGTTTATTTCGGTATTGCTGATCGGTCCCGTTGTCAGCAAAATAATGGCCGTGCATGTCCGAAATCGGTCGGATTCAACGCCTTAACCGTCCTTTTCAAGCGTCATAAAATTTTCATACAGATTTTGCTTTTCTTCTTTCGGAAAAGTGTGTTATAGTCACTTTGTTTGTTATTAACGATAAGAAAGGATAAAGTAATGACAATGCGTGTTGCAATTAACGGTTTCGGTCGTATTGGACGGTTGGTTTTCCAAGCGATTACGGAACGGGGTTTGTTGGGCAAAGAAATTGATGTCGTGGCTGTTGTGGATATGTCCACGGATGCCAAATATTTCGCCTATCAATTGAAGTATGATTCTGTTCAAGGCCGCATGAAAGCGGACTTTTCGACGAAAAAATCGGATCCGTCTTTGGAAGCGGACGATATTTTGGTTGTCAACGGTCATGAAATTCGGTGTTTGATGGCTCAAAAAGAATTGTCTGCGATGCCGTGGAAAGATTTGAACATTGATTATGTGATTGAATCTACCGGTTTGTTCACGGATTCCGAAAAGGCAAAAGGCCACTTGGAAGCCGGTGCTAAACGGGTTGTGATTTCTGCGCCGGGTAAAGGCGATGTGAAAACGATGGTTTATGGCGTTAATGAACAAGAATTTGATCCGGCCGTTCATAAAATCGTGTCGAATGCTTCTTGTACAACGAACTGCCTGGCGCCGTTGGTTCATGTGTTGTTGAAAGAAGGCATCGGTGTTGAAAACGGATTGATGACAACGATTCATGCTTATACTGCGACACAAAAAACGGTGGACGGGCCGTCTAAAAAAGATTGGCGCGGCGGTCGTGCGGCTGCGATTAACACCATTCCGTCTTCGACGGGTGCGGCCAAAGCCGTCGGTGAAGTGTTGCCGAGCGTGAAAGGTAAATTGACGGGGATGTCTTTCCGTGTTGCCGTAGCGGATGTGTCTGTCGTTGATTTGACATTCAATGCGTCTCGCGATACCAGCATTGAAGAAATTGATGCGTTGATGAAAAAAGCATCTGAAACATATTTGAAAGACACATTGGGTTATACGGATGAAGAATTGGTTTCTACAGACTTCATTCACGATCCGCGGGCTTCCATTTATGATTCATTGGCAACTGTCAAGAATAACTTGAAAGGTGAAAAACGCTTGTTTAAGATTGTTTCTTGGTACGACAATGAATGGGGTTATTCTAACGCTTTGGTTCGGATGATCCAATACATGGGACGTAAAGAAGGATTGATTTAATCCGTTATAAAAGAACCGCCCCTCCTTTGGTTATCAAAGGAGGGGTTTTTTATGAGCTTATCGTTACCTTTGCGGTTTCAATCGAACAATTTCTCCGGCTAAATTTTGCGCCATTTTCTGAACGAGCAGGCTTTGCGTGTTGACATAATCCGCGTACGTATCGCCCATCGGTGCCGTGACCGTGACCGGTTGGCGTGATACGATTTCTCCGGCCGCATTGATGACGGAGTACCATCCGGATAACCGAGCTTCCTTGTTAAATCGACCGGTCATTTGGTTGATTTCTACCAAAACGACATAGTTAAATTTTTCACGCGCCTGTGTGCGTTCTTTGACAGTTGCTTTGGGCAAAAGCGTTGTTAAATCTTCGACAAGCGTGCGTTGAACCAAAGACGACAGCGGTTCGGCCCATCGGTTCAATTCGGAAATACGCAACTCAACTCC
The DNA here is from genome assembly GCA_944391545.1 of uncultured Alphaproteobacteria bacterium. Classification (GTDB taxonomy): domain Bacteria; phylum Pseudomonadota; class Alphaproteobacteria; order CAAHEQ01; family UBA3637; genus CALXXA01. The sequence goes on along the minus strand of CALXTZ010000013.1, from coordinate 11,308 downwards.
ACTGTCTTCGGCCAAAACGATTTGCGGTTTGTCTAAATAGCGCGCCACTCTGGCTTCTTCGACCCCGATGCTGACAGATGTTGAGCTGACGGCTTTATCGGCCGCAACGGCTTTGAGCGTATAAAATTGAGACGGTTTACTGGTGCCGATACACGCGCTGACCAACAATGCCGCGGCAAACATAACATATTTTTTCATTTAATATCCTCCTTTACCTTTTAACAGCGCTTCGGGGTGGCGCTCGATATAATCCGCAAAATTACGCAACGATTTCGCGGCATCCGATACATCATATAGAGTCCGATTCAAATTATTTAAAGTCTCGGCCGTTTGCGGTGCATTTTGTGAAACAATTTGGTTCAATGTTTTGGAAATTTCAACCCATTGAGGCAAAATTTGCGGCAATTGCTGTTCCAGCTCGTCTAAAATGGCGTTGAGTCGAACAATGGTTTCTCTGAACGGCAGATTTTGAATGCCTCTGGATAATTCCCCCAAAGGCGATAAAACCGTCGGAATTTCCAAAATGTCTTTGTCTCTCGGATTGTTTTTTAACCGCACCGGCGTGTCCGGCAACATTTCCAATTCAATCATCAGCTGACCCGTCAGATAGCTTTGCGTAATCAGCCGCGCCCGCAACCCGCGTTTGATAAAAGCATCCAACACCGTTTGTTTGTAATAATATTCGCGGGAGGTGACTTTTAAATCCTGAGTCGCATCCAGTTTGGCATAAACCGGAATACTGAATTCCAAATCATTCAATCCGGCAATGAGTTCGATTTTGGAAACTTTCCCGATTTGAACGCCTTTAAAAACAACCGGCGAGCCGACGTTTAATCCTTTGACTGATTCGGCAAAGTACATCACGACCAAATCGTCATCATTGGTAATGATTTTATCGCTTAAGAACTTACCGATAACGCTCATAAACATCAACAGGCCGATGATAACAAACAAGCCGATTCTTTTTTTATTTGCCGTTCTGCGCATGTGTTTGACCTCCGCGGGTTAAAAAGTTGTAAACAGCGGCGTTCGGCGGATTTTTTAACAAATCTTTCGGATTGCCGCGTCCGGAAATGCCTTTTGTGTCGGCATCCAGGAAAATGGAATTCGTTCCGATATCGAAAATGGAATGAAGCTCGTGCGTGACCACCACGATAGTCGTGCCGAGACATTGATTAATGTCAATAATCAAATCGTCCAACAGCTTGGAACTGATCGGATCCAATCCGGCGGACGGCTCGTCAAAATAAACGATTTGAGGATCCAAAGCCAATGCTCTGGCCAGACCGGCTCGTTTTTTCATGCCGCCGCTGATTTCGGACGGATAAAAATCTTCAAATCCTTTTAATCCGACCAAGGCCAGCTTCAAAGAAACCAAATCCGCAATCATTTTTTCCGAATAATCCGTATATTGCTGCAAGGGCAGAGCGATGTTTTCGGCCAAAGTCATGGAGCTGAACAAAGCTCCGCTTTGATATAGAACGCCGCATTTTTGCATGATTTGTTCTTTTGAAAGCGCATCGGCGGCCGTGAAATCAACCCCGTCAATGAAAATGCTGCCGCTTAACGGGGGCATTAATCCGGTCAGGACGCGCAGCAAACTGCTTTTGCCGCCGCCGCTGGCACCCATGATAATGAAAATGTCATGTGTGTTGACGGTAAAACTGATGTCATCTAATAAGACAAAATGATCATAACCGACCGTCACATTTTGCGCACGGATTGAAATGTCTTGTGTCATATGCCGATCGCCTCACATATCCAAGTGATGATGCCGGTCATCACAATCATCCATACAATCGCGCTGACAACCGCTTTGGTTGTCGCAATCCCGACGCTGTCGGCATTACGGCCGCAATGGATGCCGTAATAACATCCGCACAGTGCAATCACGGCCCCGAAAACAAACCCGTGAAAAACACCGACCAAAAAGTTGGTTAAATCGAACGCTTTGATGGAATAATTCCAATATTCCTGCGGTGCAATGTCTAACATAAAGACACCGACGGCGCCGCCGCCGATCATTCCCATAAAGTCGGCCCACATTGTTAAAAGCGGCATAATCAACACCAATGCCATGATGCGGGGCAAAACCAAAAAGTCGGTTGCCGGAATGCCCATTGTTTTTAAAGCATCCAATTCTTCATTGACCTGCATGGTGCCGATGGTCGCTGCATAGGAAGCACCCGTTCGACCGGCCATGATAATCCCGGCCATGATAGCGCCCATAATCCGCGTCATGCCGATGGCAACCAAACTGGCGACATAAATTTGAGCCCCGAACGTTTTCAATTGAATGGCGCCGACAAATGCCAGAATAAGCCCGACCATAAAGCTGATAAGAGAAACAATGCCGATGGCTTTCGGACCGCAGTCATCCAAAGCAAACCAAAAATCGATGTTGCGCATCACCGCCGTTCCGGCAATGGCTCGGCCGATGGATTTTAAAACCGCTTTGATAAAGCGCAGACCCTTTTGAATGCTGTCAATGATGACTAAAACCGTTTGTCCGATGCGACTTAAAAAATCCAAGTGCGGTATTTTGGAGACGGTCGGTTTTCTGTCGACGGAAAAAGCCAATGTCAGTAATCGTTGCAAGCCGATCGGAAGACCGGTTGTATCGATCTGCACGGCGTGTTTGGCAGCGTACTGCATGAGCCGGTAAATCAACACGACCAAAGAAGAATCCCAGTTTTGAAGTTTTTGCGAGTCAAACGTAATGGTTTTCGGCGATTTTCCCCGAACCTGTGCCCAAAGCGGATGGAGGACGCGTTCATCTTCATATCGAATGAAATCCCCCGCGAGTATAATTGTCAGGTGATTTTTTTGCATAGAAAAAGACAGCGCCGTATTCATTTGTTCACATCTTTTGGTTAAAAAGTGTTTTAGTGTAGAATGAAAACGTCTGTAAAGTCAATAAAAAAGGGGAGCGTTTTTGGGACTTTTGGACAAGAATTTGTTTTTATTCACAAAAACATACGCCGATAGGCTCCCCTGATTTTTATTTTAAGGCATAAGCCGTTTCAAAAGCCGTTCGAACCGCTGATTCGATTCTGCCGGGGTGAGCGGCATCGCCGATTATAAACGTCTTCGGGCAAATTGATTCGCAGGCCTTTAAAAGCGTTTGAACCGGTTTGACGCCGACAGCTAAAACGACCGCATCCGTCGGACAGGTTTCGATTTGTCGGGTCGCCAGGTTTTCAAGGACGATTTCATTTTCCCTGATTTCTTTTAGCTGATGGAACGGCAGATTGCGAATGGTATACGGCTTTAACTTATCCATCGCATCCAGATAATGCTGAACATACACGCCTTTGCCGATTGTTTCCTGCATTTCGACAAAAGTCAGTTGGTTGCCGTTTTCGCATAAAAATTCAGCCGTTTCCAACCCGCTGGAGCCGGAACCGATTAAGGCGACTTTTTTGTTTTTTAAAACAACGGCGCCGCTTAAGACTTGATCCAACGTGTAAACCGTCGGCAGATGAATGCCGGGGATGGCATCCGGCCGCACGGGTTGGGCTCCTGTTGCCAGAATAACGGCATAGGGCTGATAGGAAGCAATCAAATCCGGTGTTGCAATCGTATTTGTCTGAATTGTGACGTTCAACAGATCCAGTTGATGTTTTTCATAATCCACAATCCAGTTGATTTTTTCTTTATGCGGCGGTTTGTTGGCAATGTTGATTTGACCGCCGATTTGATTTTCTTTTTCCAAAACGACGGGATTGAAACCGCGTAAAGCCAACACGCGTGCAGCCTCCAAACCGGCAACGCCGGCGCCGACAACGACAACGGTACGCCCTTTGCCGTCTTTCGGATAATCGGGATAGAAATATTCGCGGCAAGCACGTGCATTGACGGCGCACTTAATCGGGCCTTTGCCGGGGATGGTGTCGCTGACCAGTGTTTCAAAGCAAAAGTTGCATGAAATGCATCGATTGATTTCGGCTTCTCTTCCTTCAAACGCTTTTTTCGGCCATTCGGGATCGGCTAAAACCGCTCGTCCCAACCCGACAAAATCAACCAGGTTGTCTTCAAGCATTTTTTCGGCAAACCAAGGTTCCTTAATCATATTGACGGCAATGAGGGGCAATTTAACGCCGTCGCGGATAACGCGAATGCGTTCTGTCCGGCACCCTTGCGGATACGTTATCGGTTCAGACAATGAATTAAAAGATTCATAAATGCCGTTTGACACATCCAAAAAAGCAATGCCCAGCTTTTCCAAAGCTTGCGCGACTTTTAATCCTTCGGCCAAAGTCAGATAGTCTTTGATGCCGTTGGGTTCCAATAATTCGTCGACCGTTAAACGAACGCCGACCGGAAAGTCGGGGCCGCAGGCTTTTTGAATGCCTTCGATGATTTCTTTAAGAAATTCAAAACGACCTTCAAAACTGCCGCCGAACCGATCCGTTCGTTGATTGGTATAAGGACTTAAAAATTGTGAAATCAAATAACCGTGAGCCCCATGTAATTCCACGCCGTCAAAACCGGCTTTTTGTGATCGAACGGCGCCGGCGATGAATTTTTGAATGACTTCTTCGACTTCCTGCGTCGTCATTTCGTGCGTCTCTTGTTGGCAAACGCCGCACGGTTTGGAACCGGAAGACCATAACGGTTGATTGCCGTTGATATTTATGAATGTTTCCCGACCCGGATGATGCAGTTGAGTCATAACCTTAACGCCTTTGGCATGCAGCGCGTCCACGGCGTGTTTTAAAGACGGAATTAAATCGTCACGTGCAACGCTGGCCTGACGTTGAGCGGCAATGCCGTGTGTATCGTCAACACGCGTGTTTTCCAATATAATCAAGCCGACCCCGCCGTCGGCTCGTTCTTGTAAATATGTTAAAAATTCGTTGCCGATGGATTGGTCTTTTTCCGCCGTTCCCGTCGCCAAAGAAACCATCACCATGCGGTTTTTTAATGAAATGCCGGCAATTTGTCCGGGCTCGAATAACTTTGAATATGTCATGTTTTTCTCCTTTTTATTTCCCTTGCTTCAGTTTAACGTACTTTTTTGATAAAAGAAAAGAAAAATATTTAACGGATTGAATTATATGAATATTTTCGTTATTTTCGGCAGAGTAACCATAAAGAGGGCTTGACTTTTCGGAAAAATTCTCTTGAAATACGGAACAACGAAAAGAACAAAAGAGGTTTTTTATGCGGCGTATAATCATTATCGGGGCGATTTGTTTGATTTGCGGATTAGGCGGGATTGCCGCTTTTTTAATAATTCCGCCGGAATATCCGCGATTTGCTTCGGAAAATGAAGCCGTAAACGGGGAAGTCTTTAACAAAGACGTTTTGCTGCAAAAAGCTTATGCGCTTTCGCAAAAAAGCTATCAAGCCCCGCCGGAAGTATCAAATGATTTGAAGAAACTGAATTATGATCAATATCGGGACATTCGGTTTGTCCGGGAAAACGGGCCGTGGTACGGTCAACGCAAACCGTTTGAAATTCAATTTTTCCATCCGGGGGCTTTGTTTCATAATGAAGTGATGATGAACGAAATCGTTCACGGTAAATCGCGGCCGATCGGTTATTCGCCTTTTTTCTTTAATTTCGGCAAGAATAAAGCGCTTCAAAGCAATTCGGCGGCCGGATATGCCGGCTTTCGGTTACACTATCCGCTGAATAACGAACTTTATTATGACGAGTTGATTTCTTTCTTGGGCGCCAGCTATTTCCGGGCTTTGGGGCGTGGTCAAAAGTATGGATTGTCGGCGCGCGGGCTGGCGATTGACACGGGATTGGAAACGGGAGAAGAGTTCCCGATTTTCCGTGAGTTTTGGATTGAAAAACCGAAACGGTGGGTTAAATCAATCCAAGTGTATGCTTTGTTGGACAGCCCGAGTGTTGTCGGTGCTTACACATTCCTTATACGGCCGGGGTCGGTAACGACAATCGATGTGGATGCGGTTTTGTTTACGCGCAAAAAAATCAATAAGTTGGGAATTGCGCCGCTGACGTCCATGTATTTATTCGGTGAAAATACGAAGAACCGGTTTGATGATCATCGGCCGGAAGTACATGACAGTGACGGGCTGTTGGTTTGGAATCAAAATGACGAAGTGTTATGGCGTCCGTTGGATAATTCAAAATATTTGCGTATCAGTGCTTTTGAAGACACCAATCCGAAAGGATTCGGTTTGATGCAACGAGATATTCAACCCGGCCATTATTTGGATTTTGAAGCATATTATGAATTGCGGCCGAGTGCATGGGTTGAACCGTTGTCGGATTGGGGAAAAGGGCATGTTGAACTGGTTGAAATTCCGAGCAACCAGGAGATTCATGATAATGTCGTGGCGTTTTGGGTGCCTGACGGGTCTGTTGAAGCCGGGCAAAAATTGGAATACACGTATCGGATTTATTGGAGTCGGGAAACGCCGGTTAAAACCAAAAAGGCTCCTGTAACAGCGACGTACACGGGCATCGGGGGTGTTTCCGGGATGTTGGAGACGCATAAACGTAAATTTGTCATTGATTTCGATTTAAAAGAAGAGACAATTTTAAAAGATTTGGATGAAAAACGATTAACGGCGGATGTATCGGCGTCGACGGGGAAAATTTTAGGCAGCCATATCATGGTTAATCCGGTAACGGGCGGTGTGACGCTTTATTTTGATTTTAAACCCGACGGGAAAACGGCCGAATTACGGGCTGTTTTGCGCAAAGACGGCGAACCGGTTACCGAGGTGTGGAGTTATCAATGGTTACCTTAACGATTCAAAGCGCGGACGATATTGTCGGCGCTTATCTGCAAACATTGGGATTTTCGGCCGATGAAGCGGCACGTTCGGCGCCCTCGTTACACCGGTTGTTAAAGCTCAATGAAACCGTCGGGGATGATTTGGTTTTGCACATGGATCAGCTTTTGGCGCAAAAAGCCGCTGATTTATTCCCTGATTTTTCCGGATCGGACAAAGAACGAACGGCATTGATTAAAACGGCCTACCTGCGTGCAGACGGCGCCGCTCGGTGGGGGATCGATTTGTGGTTGAAGAAAAAGGATAAAAAAATGGATGAAACATTAAAAAAGTCGGTGTTGTTCGGCGCACCGGCTATGTGCCTCGGTGCAATGGAGCCGCAACCGATTGAAGTCCCGCATCCGACTTCTTTCTTTTTAAAGAAAGTCCGTCTGTTGAAGAGAAAATCATGACAAACAAATCGCTTTATCTTTTTAATCCGAAACAACTTTGGGCGCGGCGCATCAGTGTGTTCGGTCTGATGTTGATCAGCACGTTTTTGGCCGGCGTGAAATGGACAATGTCACTGCCGACGGATGCTGCGCTGTGGCTGCGCATTTTGATGATCGGGCTGTTTATTTTGACGTTTGCCTGGATTTCGTTGTTTTTCTGGTCCAGCCTTTTCGGATTTATCGAATTGTTGCGTCATCGTCATGTGCCGGGAATAGAATGGGTGCCGGCACATACGCCTTTGACGCGGCGGGTTGCTTTGCTGATGCCGGTTTATAACGAAGCGCCGGGTTCCGTCTTCGCGCATTTGTTGGCAATGGCGCATGAGTTGGATAAAACGGGGCAAGCTTCGTTTTTTGATATTTATGTGTTAAGCGATACGACCAAAGCGGATGTTTGGGTTGCTGAAGAGGCTTTGTGGTTGGAAGCTCAAAAATACATGCCGGATTCTATTCGCCTTTTTTTTTTTTTTTTGCCGAAAAACACAGCGCGTAAAAGCGGTAATATTGAAGATTTTTGCCGCAAATGGGGCTCTTTATATGAAAGCATGGTTGTGTTGGATGCGGACAGTTTGATGAGTGCGTCGACTATTGTCACGATGGCGCAACTGATGGAAAAAAATACGCATGCCGGGATTATTCAGGCGCCGCCGATGATGGTCAACAGTCGCTCGTTATTTTCACGGGTTCAACAGTTTGCCGGTAAAATATACGGGCCGATTGTGTCGGCAGGCTTGGCTTTTTGGCAGGTCGGCGACAGCAATTATTGGGGACACAATGCCATTATTCGCGTCAAAGCCTTTATGGATTGCTGCGGGTTGCCGGTTTTGCCCGGAAAAGCACCGTTCGGCGGGATGATTTTAAGCCACGATTTCGTGGAGGCGGCTTTGATTCGCCGGGGCGGGTGGTCTGCGTGGTTATTGCCGGAGTTAAAAGGCAGTTACGAAGAATGTCCGCCGACGCTGATTGATTATGCGGCGCGGGATCGACGGTGGTGTCAGGGCAATATGCAGCATATGAAAATTCTGATTTCCAAAAAACTGCATCCGATCAGCCGTATTCATTTTACAATCGGGATTATGTCTTATCTTTCGTCGCCGATTTGGCTCTGTTTTTTGGTTGTCGGATTAGCGGTCGCTTTGGGGCGTGAATTTTTCCCGCCGGTTTATTTTTCCAATGTGCGAACGTTATTCCCGACCTGGCCGATTTTTGATAAAATCGGAACAATTTCGTTGTTGTTCCTGTCGCTTTTTATGTTGATTTTTCCCAAATTTTTAGGGCTGTTTATCGCAATCGGACAAGAGCGCGGCAGATACCGGATTCGAAAAGCATGGTATTTAACAAAAAGCGTGTGTGTTGAAATTATTTTAAGTGCTTTGATTGCGCCGGTGATGATGATGTTTCAAAGCCGATTTGTGTTCGAAATTTTTACCGGACATGCTGTGTCTTGGAATGCACAACAACGGGATGATCAACGAACAACATTTAAAACGGCTTTGCATTACCATTGGGGGCACACCTTGTTGGGAATTGTAACGTTGGCGGTTGTTGTCCTTTATGTAAAGCCGCTGTTTTGGTGGATGTTGCCAATTACGGCCGGGTTGATTTTATCCATTCCGATATCCATGCTGACCAGTCAAGCGCAAATCGGCGTGTGGGCCAAACGACACCATTTCTTTGTGATTCCGGAAGAGGTTCATATTCCGGAAGTGATTAAAAAAGCGCGGCGTTTTGCGCAAATTTTAGCCCCGATTGCCCATCAAACATTCGGTGTCGAAGCCGTTGTGACGCGCAATGATTTAAATGCGGCGCATATTTTATTGTTGTCCGTGAACGGGCCGGCGCCGGCGATAACGCACGAGCAGTTGCAAAATGCGCAATTGAAGCTGGAAAATTATTTAAATCATCATGTGCCGATGAACATGACAAACGAAGAATCTGTTGCGTTGTTATATCATCCCGAAATTTTAGAAAGGGCATTGATTTTAACCAAACGAGCCGGTTAACGACCGCCGCGGTTCCATTTGCCTTCTTCGGCTAAAAAGAAAGCCGCCGGCGTCTTAATTTGAAGTTTATCTTCTTTTTTCGTGAAATGCCAAGACATCGGACACAATTTCATGGCACCGATATCTGTGCCAGGCATGTTTTCGACAGGTTGACATCCGTGGCTTTTCCAGTACTTCACCAATTCCGGGCGGCAAAAAAACAGTGCCCGTTTAAATCCTTTGTCTTTTAAAACTTCAGCAGTAAATTCCATGACTTTTTGCGGAATATTTTGTTTCCGATAGGCCGGAATCACACACATCCGTTCAAATTTCACAAAATCATGAAAATACCGAACCCGCATGGTTGCAATCGGTTTACCGCCCGCTTTGGCGATGATTTGCGTTGCAGAAAAATCGTTGCCGTCAAATTCCATTTCTTCCGGCACATTTTGTTTTTTGACAAATTCTTCACGCCGTAAATCGAACGCTTGCAACAGGTCTTTTAAATTTCGAACAATATCAATTTCAATTTTTTCACTCATATCCTCATTTTATCATTGACGAAATGATGAATTGAAGATACTACTTTTATTAAAGTGATATATATTTTGGGGACGCATACATACGTATTTTCAAAAATGAGTGTGAAAAACAGACTGCTTTTATTAAAAAATTTACTTTATTTCACGGCGATTGCCAGAACGGGAAGCATTACTCAGGCGGCTGCCCAAAACGGCATTAAAGCAGCCAATTTAAGCCGTATGATGAAGGAATTTGAACAAGCGTTGGGATGTTCGTTGTTCCATCGGAAAAGTACCGGTGTTGAATTGACGCGGGAGGGGTATTTGGTTTTGGAAGAAGCCAAGCGGTTGGAAGATGAGTTAGAAGAATTAGAATATTACGCCGTTTCGCGGGCTTCGACGGCCAATCATGTGGATTTATATTTGCCGTCTAATTTGCGGTTGATGGATTTAGAAAAGTTTTATAAAGCCTATCCGGGTATACAAATTGACATTTTGACCGATGTCGGCAGCTTTGATGTCGGTGTTTTTTATGAAGAACCGTTTCTGCCGAAAGACTTTATCATTACCCAACACCAGATTAAACAAAACAATGTCGGCCAAATGATTTGGGTGGCTTACCGGGATAGACATGTGGCTGCGGTGGCCGTGTATGATTTTATTGTATCCCGATTGACTTAATCGAAAATCGTTGAAGACATTTCCTTTATGTGATTAATCAGGGCGCGCATTTTGGGTAAATCTTTTGTTCCTCGCCGAGAAATTGCCCAAAAGACATGATTAATTTCAATCTGTGTGTTTGTTAATGGAATTAAATCTGAATCGTTTTTAGCAATACAAGTAGGGATTAAAGAAATGCCGACCCCGTCTTTTACCAAACTATATAACATAGAAGACGCGTCTGTTGTTGCTACGATGTGTTGGCATTCAGATAAAAATTCACTCCATTTTGGCCAATGATATGCAAAATCCTTGCGTGTGCATATTTTATGATTCCGCTTTAAATCTTCCATGTCTTTGGGGTAGCCGAATTTACTGACATACGCTTTGGAGGTGTACAGGCAAAACTTCATCGTATTTTTTAACAAAACAATAGCATCTTGGGGAGGTGGTTCATAAACAAATGCAATGTCAATATCGTTAAGCAACTGCGGCGTTTCCAAAGTACACTTAATGTCTAGATGCACATCTGGATATTTATCGTAAAATGTGGATAAATACGACGCAATATAGGCGCTTCCGATTCCTTCGCCAACCCATAATTGGATACTACCGGAAATTTTGTTATCGAATTCGCTGAAATGTTCCAAATCATACAACACTTTTTCAACATTACAGATTTTGGACCACAGCCGTTCGCCGTCTTTTGTCAGAACAACGCCTTTGTGCGTTCGGCTGAAAACCTGAATGCCGACTTCTTGTTCAAAATTCTTGATTTCTTTAGACATGTTGGATTGCTTCATGCCGTTGCGGCTGGCAGCAGCATTGATTTGGCCTTCTTTATAAGCTTCGGCGATGCACAGCATGCCTTTTAATAAACTGACTTTTTGTTTAATGCTCATAATATATAATCTTATATGAATTCAGTTGGTTGTTA
>CALXTZ010000012.1 GCA_944391545.1 uncultured Alphaproteobacteria bacterium | reverse complement strand
TACGGAAAATCCGTCCGCATCGTGTTTGAATGAAGCATTTTCCCGAGCCGCCCGACCGGGTTTGAAGTTTGTCTGCGCTCAACGAGCCACCCGCGCCCCGGAGAATTCCGGGCGACCCGTTGGGATAGGACGAAACGGAGATGCAGCTCGGCGTGGGGATGTAGCCCGGCGGGGGGAATATCGCTGGGCGCAGGGGACGGTCAGGCATGTAGAACAAGCCGCCCGGATTCTTTGTGGCGCGGGTGGCTCGGGTAGGCAAGGGACGGTAGGCGTGGGCGGAACGGTCAGGGGATGTTTTCCGGACGCAAAATTGGTATGGGGATGGGCGACCCGTTGGAGTGTAGAAAAAAGAGGGCATTCGCTAAAAACGGAGATAATATGGGATTGCCCCGTCGACATGCCGGAAGAATGGGAAGAAACAACTCATTTTCGGACAAAGCGATAAAAAATTTGCCCTGTTGGTTAAAATCCGCTATACTGGCTTTTATGATAAGGAGAGAAATCATGTGTCAAACACCGAAAAAGCCCTCCCTTTCACCGGAGGAACACCAAAAATTAATTCAAGCGGTTGAAAAACACGCACCGGTTCGCGTCACAAAAGAACAGCGCGAAACAATTACCGCCGTTTATGCGCAACATCGTCAACTGTTAAAGGCTTTAAGCAAATGACCCGGCCGAACATGGATATGGCAGATTTGGAAACCATTGAAACCATGCACGCCGTGACATTGGAAATGGACGGTGGGTTGCCCGGTTATCGCGACAAAGGGGCTTTACAATCGGCCATCGCACGCTGTCAAAATCGCGCTTATTACAATCCGAGCGCCGATGTTTTCGAATTAATCGCCGCCGTCGGGTACGGTCTGATTCAAAATCATCCCTACAATGACGGCAACAAACGGACAGGCGCTTTGTTTACGTTGACTTGTTTGGATCAAAACGGGTACAGCCTGCCGATGCATGACGATCAGCTATACACATTTTTCCAATCCGTTGCAGCCGGTCAGCTGACCGAAGAAAAAATGGCGTCTTTTTTGCGAACGCATGCGCGCCCGAAAGAACCCGAAAAGCACCTTTCGCCGGCTTATGCGCAAGCGGTTCAACATCAAGGAGGAGAGAGATGATTCAAGTCGCACCCAGTATTTTATCGGCAGATTTTGCGCATTTAGGCAAAGCGGTTGCGGATGTCTGTGCAGCAGGTGCAGACCTTATTCACGTCGACGTGATGGACGGGCATTTTGTTCCGAACATAACGTTCGGCCCGATGGTCGTTAAAGCGATTAAACCGTATGCAACCGTTCCGTTGGACGTTCATTTGATGATGACCAATCCGCAAGACTATTTATGCGATTTCGTCGATGCCGGCGCTAACCAGATTACGTTACATGCCGAAGTTGAACAAGATTTGGTACCGATGTTGCAATATCTGCGTTCGCGCGGCGTTAAAACAGGGCTGTCTTTGCGCCCGAGAACGCCTGCTTCCATTTTGGAAAACTATCTGCCGTATTTGGATTTAGTGTTGGTTATGACGGTGGAACCCGGCTTCGGCGGTCAGGAATTTTTAATCACGCAATTACCGAAAATCGCGCTGATTCACGGGATGATTGATCCGTCTAAAACCCTGATTCAGGTCGACGGCGGCATTAACGATAAATCAGCACCGCTGTGCATTGAAAACGGGGCTTCCACGCTGATTGCGGGCAGCTATATTTTCGGGGCGCCGGATTGGGCCAAAGCCATCGAAACATTGAGGAGAGTGAATGACTAAAGTTTTGATCGTCGAAGACGAAGAAGCGTTGGTAACCATTTTAAAATACAATCTGGAAAAAAGCGGGTTTCAAACATATGCCGTAACGGACGGCAAAAAAGCATTGGAAGCCGTCCGTAGTCAAACGCCGGATTTGATTTTATTGGATTGGATGTTGCCGCACGTTTCGGGCGTCGAGATTTGCAAAACAATCCGCCAAGACCATGCTTTGCGTCACATTCCGATTATTATGCTGACGGCGCGCAGCGAAGAAAATGACAAAGTCAGCGCTTTATCCATCGGCGCGGACGATTATATGACAAAACCGTTTTCCGTTCCGGAACTCATCGCGCGCATCAAAGCGTTGTTGCGTCGAGCGGCGCCTAAACCCGAAAAACAAACGGCTGTTTACGCTGACTTAACGGTTGATTTTGAAAAAAAACGCGTTCAGCGCGGTGATCGTATCGTTCATTTAGGGCCGACAGAATTTCGGTTACTGGAAGTGTTTTTGGAAACGCCTGAAAAAGTCTTTTCCCGTGAAAATTTATTAACGGCTGTTTGGGGACACGCCATCCACGTTGAAACGCGCACGGTCGACGTGCATGTCAAACGGTTACGCCAATCATTGAATGCCGGCGGAGAAGCAGATTTGATTCGCACCGTGCGGTCAATGGGATATGCGTTGACGGTTTCAACAGAAAAACGCTGATTCTTAATAAAACATTTACTTTTTTGTGCTTATCTTATGAAAAGTCAAAAACCTTTTCAAACAGGGATAGGTACATGCCGGTCAAAAAAGAAGCCTTGACGAAACTGACACAAAAGGATGTCGATTTGTTACTCAACAATCCGTCCGTCGACGTACGTTCATCAACGGCGCGCAAAGTCTCCGAACAGTACCAACTCAAGTCTTTAACTCAAAAAGAAAAACAAATCGCCGAAGATATTTTCCGCCTGATTACCAACGACGTTGAAATTCAAGTGCGCGAAGAGTTGGCCGAAAGTTTAAAAACATGCACGTTCCTGCCGTATGACATTGTGCAGAAAATCATTTTTGACGTCGCAGCGGTGGCGGTGCCGATGATTCAGTATTCCGAAGTGATTTCGGACGAAGATTTGATCACGATTTTGCAAACCAAAGACGAAGAAAAGCAATGTGCTGTTGCTAAACGACATCGCATTTCGCCGATGGTGTGCGATCATCTGATCGAAGAGTCGGATAAAACGCCCGTCATTATTCTCATCGGCAACCAAGGCGCTGACATTTCGGAATACTCCTATAACAAGTTATTGGATAAGTTTGAAGCCTGTGACGAAATTCACGAACCGATTTTAATGCGCGCCAAAGTACCGGTTGCTATTTTGGAAAAAGTCATTACAAAAGTATCCGACGAGCTACGCAAACAATTGCTGACGCGGCATGATTTGCCGGTGAACGTCATCACGACGTTGGTGACGCAGACACGGGAAAAAGCCATTTTAAATTTGTCCGAAACGTCGACCGAAGAAGATGTGCGGACACTTGTCATTCACTTGCACAATGTGGATCGATTAACGCCGAATTTGATTTTGCGATCCGTTTGTGTCGGCGACATGAAATTTTTTGAATATGCGTTGGCGATTAAGGCCGGTATTCCGATTCGCAATGCACGGATTTTAATTTACGACTCGGGGCCGTTGGGATTGGAAAGGCTGTATGAAGAAGCCGAACTGCCGCCGGAGATGTTTCCGGCCGTTCGCTTGGCGGTGCGGACGTTCCGAGAAATGCTGGAAGAAACGGAAGACGGCTACCGCGATCATTTCCAACGCCGCATGATCGAACGATTGCTGATGTTGTTTGACTCGAATCAAATTCAATTGGACAAAGCGGACGAAGATTATTTTGTCCAAAAAATCGGCCAATCGACCGAGATTCCTATGCAGGAATAAATAACATATTGTAAAATATAGAATTTTATTTTATCTCTTGTGATTTTCTTTGTTGAAAATTCCTAAAAAAAGAGGTATAATAAGGATATTATTTTTCAAGAAAGGAAGAGAGAAATGAGTCGTAAATTACTTTTATTGGGATCAGTTGCCGGTTTTATCATCGGCTCATCGGCGGTTGCCGGTCTTTATTCGATACGGGCGCCGTACACGCGGTTGTCTCCGGACGGGGAAATTTTACAACAAGTTCGTGTTTTGGAGCGCGGCGAACGGTCTTTTGATTACAACGATTACATTCAATCGCGGGTTCGGGAAGAACAAAGCAAAATCAATGCTTACAGCGAAGACATCGGCGTGTATTCAAACGAAGCGTATGAACATCATCAGGCCGTTGAACCGGAATATTTGGATCCGGATTTGGAATTATACGCCTTTTTAGAACAAAACAATGCGGCGGCCCAACCGGCACAAACGGTCGAAGCCCCGACGCCGACAGCGCAAGAAGCCCCGGCTGTTGAAGAGGCCGCACCGGCTGTTGAAGAGGCCGCACCGGCTGTTGAAGAGGCCGCACCGGCTGTTGAAGAGGCCGCACCGACTGTTGAAACGCCTGCCGTTGAAACAGCAACTCAAGAAACACCTGCTGTTCAAACGCCGGTTCAAGAAGCCCCGGTTCAAGCGCCGGCGGCAGACCAAGAAATTGTTGTCGACATGGCGACAATTCCCTCTCGCCCCGTAACGGTCAGAAACGGCGCTCAAATTCAGTTTGAACAGGATGATCAGGGTCGAGCCTCTATCCGAATTGAAGGCCCCTTGCCGGCCGGCAGCATTTTGGTTTTGCAAAACTTGCCTGCGACACCGCAACAAGCGGCTGACCGCGTTGTGCGGACGGTTCAACGGGAAGCGGCTGTTTCCGAAGCGCGGCAAGTCGTCGAGCAAGTTCAACAGGCCGAACAAACACCGAGCGTTCAGGACATCGTGACCAATTTTGACAGATTGTCGCAACAAGCCGAACAAAATGACGCCCCCGCACCGGCGGTTGAAACACCGCAAACGGCGCCCGTTCAAGAAGCAACGCCGACGGAACAAGCACCGGCCGTCACACCGCAAGCGACGGAACAAGCGCCGATTGAACAACCGGGACAACAAGATGTCGGTGTGCAAGCGGACACTTCTTCCAATGCTTCCTTTACATCCGACATGTTAAATGACATGTGGAACGGCATTCGTTTTGCCGGCGAAGTCGGATACAATTTAGGCGAACGCGGTGTTCATTCTTTGGATGAATTGGCAAAAGACGCGGGATTGCGACGCCGGACGGAAATTGAAACGTTGGTTCGGCAAATCAAAGCCGATGAAGCACAAGCCGACCGCATGAACGAAATGATGGGTTGGGGAACCGGCCGTCGGATGGGCATTTATGCTGACGGAACGTACGAAGGATTGGACGTCACGGCGTTGGATAAAACCGAAACGTATTTGGCAGAAAAATCGCGCCAGGCGGCTCAAGGAGCGGCTCAATTGGGCGCGGATGCCAAAGACATGGCGGCGCAGGCGGCAACACGCATTCAAACGGCGTTGACACCGGATTCCCCCGCGCAAACGGAACAGGTCGCTCAACCGGCGCCGACGGCGGAAAAACCGGCAGAGTCTCAAGAAAAACCGGGTTTCTTTGCTTCTTTAGGCAACGGCATCAGCGATTTGTACCGAGATTCTTGGTTACAATCGGGCGTCAAGGGGACGCAAGAACTGGCCGAAAAAACCGGCGAGGCGCTTAAAACGGCGGCTCAAAAAACGGGCGAAACGCTGCAAACCGCCGCCGGAAAAACCGGTGCCGCGATTGAAGACGCCTATCAGGATTCTTGGCTGGACAAAGGCGTCCAAGAAGTAGCGGGTCTTTTTTCCGGCGACAAAACGGCCGAAAACGGTCAACCGGTTGAAGGGACTCAAGCCGAAACCGCCGAACCGCAAACAATTGCCGAAACGCCGGCGCCGGAACAAGTCAACGTAACCGTCCAAGCGCCGCAGGAAGAACCGGGCTTTTTCACGACCGTTTCCAACACGTGGGATGATTTATACAAAGATTCTTGGGCGGAAAAGAGCGTGGATTGGACACAGGAGGCGTATAAAGGATCCTGGCTGGAAACCGGCGTGGACAAAACCGTCGAAGCCGGCCGGTTCGTGGGTGAATTAGGCTTGAATATCGGTCAGGAAGCTGTTCGCGCGGGTGACGAAGCGTTAAAAGACGTCGGCTTAAAAGAACGGACGCCGACCGAACAATTGGTTAAACACATCAAAGACGGACAAAAACGGATCGATGAAATCAATCAAGTATTCGGGATGGATACGCCGGACACAGCACCCAAATTCGCCATATATGCCGATGGAACATATGAAGGATTTGATGTGACGGCTTTGGATAAAACCAAAACCGCCGTTAAAGAAACCGCTCAAACGATTGCGGACGGCACGCAACAGCTGGCACAAAAAACGGGCAACGCGATTGAAAACGCGTATGACGGGTCTTGGGTTGAAAAAGGCGTCAAAGGCACGCAAGAACTGGCCGGGAAAACCGGTGAGGCGCTTAAAACGGCGGCTCAAAAAACGGGCGAAACGCTGCAAACCGCCGCCGGAAAAACCGGTGCCGCGATTGAAGACGCCTATCAGGATTCTTGGCTGGACAAAGGCGTCCAAGAAGTAGCGGGTCTTTTTTCCGGCGATAAAACGGCCGAAACCGATCAATCGGTTGAGGGGACTCAAGCCGAAACGGCTGAACCGCAAACGGTTGCCGAAGCGCCGGCGCCGGAACAGGTTAACGTAACCGTCCAAACGCCGCAGGAAGAACCGGGCTTCTTCACGTCTGTGGGCGATACGATTAAAACCGCCGCTCAAAAGACGGGCGAAACGCTGCAAACCGCCGCTCAAAAAACGGGCAATGCGATTGAAGATGCCTATCAGGATTCTTGGCTTCAATCGGGTGTCAACAGCGTTACCGGGTTGTTTGACAAAGAAGAAAAACCGGATGAAAAACTGGCTCGTTTGCAAGAGGAAAACAAGGCTTTGCATGAAGAAAACATGCGTTTGAAGCTGGAATTGGCTCAATTAAAGGCGCGTCAGACAAAAGAGTCAGCAACAACGACTCATGAAACGTACCGGTTAGCGGATGCTTATGCCACGGCTCAAGACGTCAATATCACGGTCAAAAGCAATTTGTTATCAACGTTGCAACAAAGTGAAAAAACGCCGGATGCACAGACGGTTCATGTTAAAGTTGATAAAACACAAGGCCGGTAATGAAACAAAGGGCGCTTTAAAAGCGCCCTTATTTTGTCTTTGATTACTTACGCGGAACCAATCCGACTTCAACCAACGCGACCCAAATCGACGCCAGCGCAACCACAATATAAACAAGCCGCGCCAAATACGAAATCGATCCGAAAATCGTCGCAACCAGGTTAAAATCCATCAAACCGACCAAACCCCAGTTCAATCCCCCGATGACCATTAACCAAAAGCAAATTTTTGTAAACATGTTTTTTCTCCCTTTATAAAATAATACACGTAAAAGTTTAAATCAGTTCTCTCTTTTCTGTCAAGGAGAAAATTTTTTGACATTCTTCGGTAGCTTTTTCGGCCAATGTATGTTAAAATGGGATATGTGTTGACAGAAAGGAAAAGCTTTTCATGAAGAAACCATCGACATTAACAACATTATTGTCCATGACGGCGGCGGCCTCGTTGTTTATCGGCGCCGGGTGTTCGAGCGAAGAAAGACCGGAACCACCGAAAAAGGTTCAGGCGGAAGAAAAAATCCCGACACCCGAAGAAATCAAACAAGCGCGCATTGATAAAATCTATGAAACAATGCGGGGCATGTCATGCAATATGACGTATTATCCTTATGCGGAAAAAGGAATCGTTAAGGTCGGGTTCGGCACGCCGATTGAAGATCCGACTGTTTTGGCGAATTTGACCTTATTTGAGCCGAAATACGGCCAACCCGTCGATATGCCTGAAAAAAGAAAAGTCATTCATACGATTAAGCAAACAGGTAGCACCGCCTATCGGACAAATACGGCTTCCATTCGGATTATCACCAAAGATTATTTGAAAAAGGCTGAAGATAAGGCTTTGCAGCTTATTCCGAACTACATGGCTTTGCCGGTTGAAGTGCAAACGGTTGTGTTGCAAACGGAATTGCTGACAAACGGGAAATTGGACACGTACAAAAAGTTCTGCGCCAAAATCAATGACGGTCTGTTTTTGGATGCGGCTAACGAGTGCGGTATTAAAGGATTGAAACATGCAAGCTTTAATCGAGACCGCCGCGACATGTTGCGCCGTTACGGCAATCCGGGATGGCAAAAAACGCCGGTGATTTATGCGTCGAAAACTTTAGAACGGGATTAATTTCATACCCTGATCCCCTGAAAAGCCGAGTTCGCTCGGCTTTTACTTTTGTTCATATGCGATGGACGGATTTGATTTTTTGCGTTTTTTATGCTATACTATTGAAATAGTTAGAGGAAAAAGACGATGAAATGGAAATCACTTAAAAAACTGGGATTACGGGTTCTTTTACCGACGGCGGTGTTGTTAACGCCGGGATGTAGCAAAACCGAGTCTCAACCCGACTCACCGACATCAACGGATGCGCGGGTGCAACGCGTCACGCTGCCCGAACCCAAAGTTTCCAAACCGGTCCAAGCACAACCGGCTCGTTCTTTATCTCGGGAATCCGTTGCCCGCGTGTATGAAAAACGATGTGACAGCTTATGTACGCAAATGTTGCCGGTTATTCGTCAATTTGAATGCATCAACAATCAACCGGTGCCGTATCCTTATTTAGACACCAAAGGATTAATAACCATCGGATACGGATCCAACATTGATCAATGGGAGCGGTTTTGTCAAATTGACTTTATTAAAAATCCGAAAACCGGCCAAGTCATGAACACGGCGGAAAAACGGGCTTATTACAATCAAATCCGCCGCTTAAAGCCTCAATTCAAAACAAAGGGGAACAAAGAAAAACCGTTCAACCGGCCGGCAACCGTTTATCAAAAACATTTTACATATAAAGCTACCCCGGCTTCGATGGAAAAAATGTGCCGCACGGACATGCGGGCGTGCTTAAACGGGTTGGAAAAAATTTTGGCTAAAGAAAACATCATCCTGATGAACATGCCGGACGTGCAAATCATGGCATTGATGGACATTTATTATAACACAGGGAATTTGAACCCCAAAAAATGGCCAAGCTTGTACAAAGCTTTAAAAGCAAAAGATTACAAAACAGCCGCTTTGGAATCTCGGCGGAAATCCGTCGAAACGGCGCGCAACCAATGGACAGCCGTCAATCTATTAAAAGCCAAATATTATCCGGAACCCAGCTTGGGAACATTAATGGCGGCTTTTAAAATCGGACCGAACCGACTGCCGAACGAAACGATTGCTTTAGCCGCCCGCATGCGCAATCCGAATTCATAAAACAAGAATGGGGAAGTCCTTGACTTTCCCCCTTTTTCTTTGTACACTGTACGCCTTGTTTAACTTAAAATAAAAGGATGAAAAATGATTAAAATTCAATTGCCGGACAATTCTGTCTTGGAATTTGACGGACCTGTGTCAGGTCTGGATGTCGCAAAACACATCAGTGAAGGGTTGGCTCGGGCCGCTTTTGCTGTTACAGTTAACGGAAAATTGACGGACTTGACAACGCCGATTACAACGGATGCTGCCGTCACAATTGTAACCGCAAAAACGACCGAGGGCTTGGATACATTACGTCACACGGCGTCTCACGTGATGGCGCAGGCTGTTCAGGAATTGTTTCCCGGTACGCAAGTCACCATCGGACCGGTGGTGGAAAACGGGTTTTATTATGACTTTGCCAAAAAAGAACCGTTCACAACCGAAGATTTAGAAAAAATCGAACAAAAAATGGCCGAAATCGTTGATCGCGATTTGCCGATTGAACGCCAAGTTTGGTCTCGGGAACAAGCGATTCAATACTTTACGGACAAAGGCGAACACTATAAGGTTGAAATCATTAACGATTTGCCGGCAGATGCGGTTATTTCCGTTTATCAACAAGGCGATTACATTGACTTGTGTCGCGGGCCGCATTTACCGTCAACGGGCAAATTGGGCAAAGCGTTTAAGCTGACCAAAATTGCGGGCGCGTACTGGCGCGGCGACTCAACGAAAGAAATGCTGCAACGGATTTACGGTGTTGCTTTTGCGGATGTGAAAGAATTAAAGGCTTATTTAACCATGATGGAAGAAGCGGCCAAACGCGATCACCGCAAAATCGGCAAAGAAATGGATTTGTTCCACTTTGAACCCGAATATG
The DNA here is from genome assembly GCA_944391545.1 of uncultured Alphaproteobacteria bacterium. Lineage (GTDB taxonomy): Bacteria > Pseudomonadota > Alphaproteobacteria > CAAHEQ01 > UBA3637 > CALXXA01. The sequence continues at coordinate 9,865 of CALXTZ010000012.1, read as the reverse complement.
CGCCGGGGGCTGTGTTCTGGCACGACAAAGGATACAAAATCTATCGCAAATTGATTGATTACATGCGCCGGCGCCAGGAAAACAACGGCTATATCGAAGTGGCAACGCCGCGCATCATGGATCGGTGTTTGTGGGAAACTTCCGGCCACTGGGATAAATACGGGGCGCACAACTATTCGGGCAAAACCGAAGACGACAAAATGTTTTGTGTCAAACCGATGAACTGCCCGGGCGGCTTGTTGGTTTATAAACAAGGCATTAAATCTTACCGAGACTTGCCGTTGCGCATGGCGGAATTCGGGATGGTAAACCGGTACGAAGCTTCCGGATCTTTGATGGGATTGATGCGGGTGCGTGAATTTACGCAAGACGATGCACACATTTTCTGCACGCCCGAACAAATGGAAGAAGAATGCGTGCGCACGATTAAGCTGATTTTGGATATTTACAAAGATTTCGGCTTTGAAGACGTGAAAATTTACCTGTCCACGCGGCCGGATAGCATTTACCGCATCGGGTCGGACGAAATTTGGGACATGTCGGAAAAGGCTTTGGCCAATGCGCTGGAACATCACGGATACAAATACGAAATCAATCCGGGTGAAGGGGCTTTTTACGGGCCGAAGCTGGAGTTCATTTTAAAAGACGCCATCGGCCGCGAATGGCAATGCGGTACCGTGCAAATGGATATGAACCTGCCGCAACGGTTTGATATTTCTTACATCGGCGAAGACGGTGAAAAACATCAACCGGTGATGTTGCATCGGGCTTTGTTCGGGTCGATTGAACGGTTCTTGGGCATTTTGATTGAAAACTATGCCGGTAAATTGCCGTTGTGGCTGTCTCCGGAACAAGTCGTCGTCGCGCCGGTTATTTCCGATGTCAACGATTACGCGACGGAAGTTGTGGCGGCTTTGAAAAAAGCGGGCTTAACGGCTTCGGCGGACTTGAGCAATGAAAAAATCAGCTACAAGATTCGGGAACATTCTTTGGCAAAAACGCCGGTGATTGCGGTTGTCGGGGCTAAAGAAAAAGAAAACCGGACAGTCACGGTGCGCCGCATCGGGTCGGATAAGCAAGAAATCATGAAATTGGATGATTTCATAGCGGCTTTGACCCAAGAAGCAACGATGCCGTCTCAAGACAGATAAATTGCTGCGCGCAAACGCAGGAATATTCATCATTCAAGGGGCCGCCGCGCGCCGAACATTTCGGCGGCCCCTTTAATAAAGCCATATTATCTCCCCGTGTGCGCCGTATTTTTAAGGTCATTCGTTGGGAAAAAGAAGATGCCACCCGACCCCATTCGAGCCGCGTCCGTTGGGAATGGGAAAAAAGGGACTCATTGGCGGGGGTTGAAAAAAGGGGTCACCCCTTTACGGAGATGGGTTGGAATAAGGGAGCATTCGTTGGGGAATGGGCGTGGAATGGGAAGTACCGGAAGAAGTCGGACGAAAAAAGGGAAATGACAGGGGTCGCCGCCGGGCAAGTTTTCCGGCGACCCCTGAAACAACGGGGGTCAAAACACTTACCCAAAATTCTTCGGGACGTCCATGTCACAGGAACGGGTGTGGAAAGAAAAAGCGGGAATAAAAACGCTTGCCCGAATTTCTTCGGGCGGCGGGCAAGCGTTTGAGGGGAACAGAAAACGGAACAGAATAGGGTTGGGAGAAGTCGGGCAGGAAAAGGGGTCGGCAATCTTCAACAATCCGGCTGATATGTTAACAGCTGGCGTGCATACATTGTCCGTTTTGGTGCCATTCATTGCATTGCGGTTGGTCGCATGTCGGTTGGCAAGTTCCCGTAAAACAGTGTCCGTTCGGATACCAATTCGTACACATAAACTGTTGGCACGGTTCACACGTCGTTTGGGCACACTGGCCGTTTTCGTACCACTCGATACAGGTCGGAAAATCGCACGTCTCTGCTTGAACCGTAAACGCCGTCATCCAGCCGATGATGATTCCTAAAAATAGTTTCATACGAGAAGTCTCCTTTCGCAAAGGATGTAGACACCCACCCCACGAAAAGCAACCTATTTTTTAGTCGCTGCCGGCATGTGCTCTGATAAAAAAGCCGTCAAAGACGCCATCGGCAAGCCGCGTATCGAGTCAATCGTGCCGTTTATTTCGTCAAACAAATCGAGGCTTTCTTCAATCTTAAAACCGCCTAAACATCCCAAAACGCCGGCACCTTTTTCCCGCACATAAGCTTCTATTTCATCCGCCGTCAACGGTTTGATTTTCAACCAATTCACATCCGTTTGCGCCCATACGATTTGCGCATCACGCATGATAACTGCCGCCGTGATTAACCGATGCCGCCGCCCCGCCAAACGCATTAAACTGTCGCGCACGGCTTCCATCGTTTCGGGCTTTTCCAACCAAACGCCGTCGCAATCCAACATCTGATCACATCCGATCACAAAACAAGCCGGATGTTCTGCGCTGATTTGTCGCGCTTTCGCCGCCGCCAGCAACATCGCCATTTCGGCCACGTCTAAATCCGGATGATGCGCTTTAATCCGCTTTTCATCCACCTGCGACGGATGCGCTTGAAACAAAATCCCGGCCTCTGTCAACAAAGCTCGCCGCGTCGCACTGCCGGATGCCAAAATAACCTGTGGATTGTGTGGATAACTTTGCATTAAATCGCTCCTTTACCAGACTTATCCCAAAACATGCACACCGCATCCCCAATTTCATCCACAAGCCGTTCTGTTTTGGGAACCGGTCTGTGGATAACGGGGATAACTGCCGGTGATGCTATTGTACGCTGATGAAAATAAAAAGGCAAGCTGTGGACAAAACGGTGCATAACCCCTTTTTTGAAAGATATCCACATCATCCACAGGGATATACTACTACTACTATATTTTTATTATATAAATAGTAGGGAAGCGGTCCTGTGGATAACTTTAAATCACAATCGGCAGAGCAACCGTAAAGGTCGTTCCTTGCCGAGCAGAACTGGTAACCGTCAACGTCCCGTCATATTGTTCAATCAGTTGAGACGTAATCGCCAAGCCCAATCCGGTACCGGGAACGGACTTGCCTTTTTGTTCTATCCTGAAAAAGCGTTCGCAAAGCCGTGGAATGTCATCTTCGCGAATGGGGTTGCCTAAGTTATGCACCGACACCTTTAGCCACTGTACGGTCATAAAAACCGGCTTTCCGTCGATGTCTTTCATCTGGGGTTCCCCCTTTTCCAAAAAAGTCGTCACCGTAATCGAGCTGCGCGCGCGACCGTACTTAATCGCGTTGTCAATCAGATTTTGGAAAATCCGCAAAAAATCCCCCGATCGACCTTTTATCGGCGGTAATTCGTGAACCAAAGACAAAACAATTTTCTTTTGATGCGCTTTGGCTTTGGTTTCCAAGCCCTGAATCACGGATTTAAGCACTTCGGACACCAAAACCGTTTCGTCTTTGGGCGCTTCTTCGTTCAACTGTATCCGAGACAAAGCCAGCAAATCTTGCACCAAATCGGTCATGTGCCGCGTTTGTTCGGCCATCATCGGCAAAAATTGAGCCTGCGCCTGTGCGTCGTCTTTCGCCGGGCCCTGCAACGTTTCAATAAAACCCGATAAAACCGACAAAGGCGTTTTTAATTCATGGCTGGCATTGGCAAAGAACGCCGTCTGGCTTTTTTCCAACACTTTAAAAGCCGTAATGTCTTGCAACACCATCACTGCCGTCGCGCCGTTTTTTGTCATGTTCGGCAGCTTTTCAATCAATGCCTTTAAATAAAGCGTTTTTTTGTGCTTTTTAAAGACAGTTTCAACGGTTTCTTGTTCCGAAACGCCGGACAAAACGGCTTTGGTTTTTAAAATCAATGCGCCTTTGGGGAAAACGTCATCCAACTTTTTAAACGGTGCGCCGCCGCCCAACATTTGCCGCGCCGCCAGATTCGCGCTGACAATGACGCTGTCTTCGTTCAACATAATCAGCGCGTCGGGCAGGTTTTCCAAAATCGCGCCGTCTGACAAGGTTTGCGCTTCCAACAGTTTGTTTTTCACCAGCCAAGACATTTTTATTTGATTAAATGATTCGAAAATCTTAAAGATTTCCCGTCGGCGGCTGACAAATCGAGGCGCTTCGGCTGCCGGCGTTCCGGATGCTTCGGATTTTAAATAGCTCACCAAATGTTCCAGTTCTTTGAAAAACGGGCGCGCCAGGAAAAAAGTCAACACAAACGCTAAACAAAATCCGATGAAAGCGGCTTGCAGTTTGATTTGCCCGAAAATTACCAATAAAATAAGAGAAATCCCTGTCGGAAAAGTGAATAAAAGAACTCTGTCAAAGGATGGAAATACCAGTTCTTTTGTATTTTTTGTTTTTTTTGCCATATTATTTTTATATCATCTTTGTTGATTTTTGGTTTCTTTTAGTTTATGTTAAACAACATGACAAATCAAACAGAAAAAGTTACAAAAGAAAGCAAAGTAACGCCGATGATGGCGCAATACTTGAAAACGAAGCAGGAACACCCCGGTTATTTGTTATTTTACCGGATGGGTGATTTTTATGAGTTGTTTTTTGAGGATGCGGTCACGGCATCAAAGGCTTTGGATATTACCTTAACAAAGCGCGGCAAACACGAAGGCAAAGACATTCCGATGTGCGGTGTGCCGTTTCATGCGTACGAATCGTATTTAGCAAGGCTTGTTAAATCGGGCTATAAAGTTGCTATTTGTGAGCAAGTCGAATCGCCGGAGGAAGCTAAAAAGCGCGGACAGAAAAGCTGTGTGCGCCGCGATGTGATTCGATTGGTTACGCCCGGCACGTTAACGGAAGACACGTTGCTTGAATCTGATAAGCATAATTATTTGTTGGTGGCTTTTCAGGATGCGACGCACGTCGGTTTGGCTTGGGCAGACATGTCAACTGGCGATTTTTTCACGCAATCCGTTTTGCCGAATGAGTTTATTTCCACGTTGGAGAGGTTAAATCCGGGGGAAATTATTGTGCCCGATACGATGGATCGCAGTGAAGCGTTTGAAGAGCCTTTGATGGAGTACCGGTTTATTACAACGGTTTGGCCCAATGTTCGGTTTTCTTACTTAAACAGCAAAGAACGGTTGGAAAAAGCATTTGACGTGCATACGTTGGAAGCTTTCGGGGCGTTCACGCGGGCGGAGTTGACGGCGGCCGGCGTGCTGTTGGAATATATCTTTTTAACCCAAAAGGGCAATCTGCCGAATTTAAAACAACCGACTCGGTTAAATGAAGAACGATTGATGGGCATTGACGCGTCGACGCGCCGCAGTTTGGAATTGTTTAAGTCTTCGTCCGGCGACCGAAACGGCAAAAGTTTGTTCCAAATCATGAACAAAACCATGACGCATCCGGGTGCGCGATTGTTGGCTGATTTTTTGGCGGCACCGATTAAAGACGTTGATGAAATCAATTCTCGGTTAGAATGTGTTGACTTTTTCGTTAATGCCGGAGAAGTTCGAACAAAAGCGCGCGACATGTTAAAAGGCTTACCGGATTTAGACCGGGCTTTGTCTCGACTGCTTATCGGGCGCGGCGGCCCGCGGGATTTGGCCGTTATTCGCGACACACTTAAAATCATTCCGAATTTTCGGTTGTTGTACGCGCATGCGATGGTGCCTGAAACGCTTCGTTTTTACATGGATGAAATGGGCTTTCCGGATGAATTGGTGGATACGTTGCAACAAGCGCTACGCTGGGAACTGCCTTTGTTGGCGCGGGACGGTAACTTTGTGGCCAAAGGATATCACGCCGGGCTGGATGAATTAAGGTATTTAAAAGACCATTCGCGTAAAGTATTGGCCGATATGCAGGCAAAATATATCAACATGACCGGCATTCAAAACCTTAAAATCACTTTCAACAATATTTTAGGGTATTTTGTTGAAGTCCCGGCGCGGTATTTGCAAAAAATGTCGGAACCGAAAATGGGCTTTATTCATCGGCAAACAATGGTGAGCACGGTTCGCTTTACAACGGAAGAGCTGATGAATTTGGAAAACCGCCTGAAAGATGCCGAAGACAAAATGTTGACGTTTGAGCTGCGGATTTTTGACCAATTGGTGGAAATGGTGAAAGCGTGGACAGAGCGTATTCGGCGCGCCGGGTATGCGTTGGCCTTTTTTGACGTGATGTCAAGCTTGGGCGAATTAGCGGTACAAAACAATTATTGCCGACCGGTTGTGGATTATTCTGTGACTTTTGACGTGCAACAGGGGCGTCATCCGGTGGTGGAGGCGTCTTTGAAAGAAGCACAGGTTCCCTTTGCGCCCAATGATTGTCGGTTGGATGAAGAAAAAGGCCGGTTATGGTTGTTGACGGGGCCGAACATGGCCGGTAAAAGTACGTTTTTGCGGCAAAATGCTTTAATTGCGATTATGGCGCAAATGGGGTCTTTCGTGCCGGCAAGTTCGGCGCATATCGGCGTGGTGGACAAGGTTTTTTCGCGGGTCGGTGCATCGGATGATTTAGCGCGCGGTCAATCCACATTCATGGTTGAAATGGTTGAAACGGCGGCGATTTTAAACCAGGCAACGAATCGGTCTTTGGTGATTTTGGATGAAATCGGGCGCGGAACGGCGACGTTTGACGGCTTGTCGATTGCGTGGGCTGTTGTGGAATATCTGCATGACAAAACACAATGCCGGACGATTTTTGCGACGCATTATCATGAATTGACGGCGTTAAAGGATCAATTGGAAAACTTGTCCTTGCACACGATGTTGATAAAAGAATGGCAGGATGAAGTTGTCTTTTTGCATGCGGTCGGTGACGGTGCCGTCGACAAATCATACGGTATTCATGTCGGGAAGCTGGCCGGATTACCGGCGGTTGTGATTAAACGGGCCGAACAGATTTTAAAATCTTTGGAAAACAAAAAGGTCAAGACGCAAACATTGGCGGACGATTTACCGTTGTTCTCGGCGGTGTTGGAAAAGGAAGAGCCGTCTGTTTCGCCGGTTCAAAAAGAGCTGATGTTTATCAATCCGGACATGATGTCGCCTAAAGAAGCATTGGACGCGCTTTATCGGTTAAAGGAGCTGGCCGGCGAATAAGATCGGTTGACGATTTGCCTTGTTTTTGGTATCATAAAAGACAAGGTGGAAAATGAAAAAACAAAAAGACGCCCCCATTGACGGATTAATGATTTATGATAAAAAGCACACGGATTCGCTTTTAGTCGATCCGTTGTTTTTACGCGCAAAGCAAGGCGACCGACAGGCGGCTTTTGATTTGATTCAAAAGCTGTGGACGTTTGACAAAACGCGGCAAGCATTGGCGATAACGCAAAGGCGGCCGACTGTTTTTATTTCCGTTCCGGGAACGAGTCGGCGCAATCAAATTCCGCCGGTTTTTGCTGAATTTTTGGCGGATGTGACAGAACAATCTTTTTTAATTGGCGATGAATATGTGGCGTCTTTGCATGCAACGATGATGAAATCGGTTAAAAACAGTAATCGTCTCATGCGACCGCGCATGTATGAACCGTATGAAAAGCGATTTTTTGATCAATTAAGAGCGGTTGTCGGCAACGGTCAAAAACAAGTGATTTTAGTCGAAGATGTCGTGACAACCGGATCGTCCGTGAACAGCTTTCGGCGTTTTTTGGAAAAAAACGGCATTCCGGTTGCCGGGATTTTCGGCGTCAAAGGGGATTACGACATTGTGCCGAGTACATCGGAAATTCAAAAATTGCAAAAGATTGCTACACGTGCGGGAATTTCGGTGGATATGGAAAAACTCGGTCAAGAGTTGTCAAAAAGTGAGGTCATTTCGTTGACGTATCAGTTTTTGGCTGAAAAATATAAAGCAGTGTCGGTGCGCGAGCAACGATTAATGCGCCATCAACTGCGGTGTTTGTACGAGATTAAAGTCAATCAAAATTTAAATGCATCGGTGAAATTGGATCGAATTTGTTCGATGATGCAGCGATTGGAGGGAAAAAATGATAAAACTACCACTGGAAAAAGTGATAACATCCTTCGTCTTTTGGAAGAAAAAAGGGCGGTTCGTGTTGGTTAAAAAGAAACTACACGGCCATTTGGAACGGATTCAATCCGGTGAACAGGTGCCGGATCAGCCGAAAGTCATGCGGGTGATGAGCAAGATGATTAAAAAAGAACACTACGGAACGACATCAACGCCGGCGCATCCTCGAAAAGTCATTTTACCGGCTGTACCGGCAGCACAAATTGAAAAAAAACGCCGCGAAAAAGCAAAGGAATAAAGGCATGGCCGAAGAACCTGAATGGTTTGAATCCTATCAAACGCAGGAACTGAAAAAGCTGTATGAAGCGCTTTTAAAAAATGAAGTCCCGCCCGGAACGCCTGTGTCTAAAATGCGGGCAATGGCGCGGTTTATTCGCCAATTTCCACCAAAGCCATCGGTGTTTTCGGAAAATCGTCGGAATAAGCGTCAATTAAATTTGGGATTTAATCCGGCGCCGGTAAATGATGATAAAGCCGATAAAAACCAATGAAAACAATAAAAAAGACACAAATAATCGGCCATACATGAAAGAACCTGTCGAAAAAATCGTGAAAAACGAATAACGTTCTAAATAAATGCTGATTTTTTTGACCCATTCGGGCGTGTAAATCAACATGAAAAGCAAGCTGGCAAAATAAAGCCCGACCGATATTTGAAAGGCTTTGTCAAAGAAAACAATGACCGGCTTCTCGCTGAACCGGTGAGAACAGGCAAAAACACACCATAAAATCGGTAAAACAAACAAACCGGCGACCGAAAAGAAAACCAGCAACGTGCCGAGCAGAAACAAAAGGACTAAAAATAAACTTCTGAAATGATTTTTAATAAACGGATGCAACGTCACTTTATTCTCCTTTGCATGATGATAAGCGGATTTTGCGACTTTTTCGCGCATCCGTCAATCTTTTTTTGGAAAATGGCTCGGAAAGGAGGAGGGGCGGAAAATCAGAAAAGACCGCTCGATTTCGGATTGTATGCGGATCGGTTGGTGGTTTACGGATGCGTTTGCCCGAATGGTTGTTGAGGATTCTATGTCCTTGTTTGCGTTTTGCCCCGCGTTTTTATTGTCCGTGCGATCTGTCTTTTGTTTTCCCGCCTGTTTGGGGTGCCCGGAACTTTGGGTGTTCGGAACTTTGAGTGCCCGGAGCGATATTTTTTCTTTCGGCGGTTCATCATTCAAAACCCCGTTTTATATAACAATATATGAAAAAAGAGGCTTGATTTTGGGAATTTAAGTTGAAAGGCCGTTTTGATATAAGTTTATATAAAAAAGGTCAGTCTGTAAGGTCGAACAAAGCATGATCCTCTTCAACGTGTCAGAAAGAAAGTGTATGTTCCGGCCGATTTCTCCCGAAAATCCAAGATGCGGGTGGCAAACGTCCATTTGTTATCCCGCCTCCTTTTCCGGCGGGTCGGCAACACGCCTATTTTCTAAACGAGCGAGACTCCTTTTTTTCATTCCATTTCCCCAACGGGTGACCTTATTTCTCTTTTTCAACGGGAACGGCTCAAAAGGGGTCGGGTAGCATCTTCTTTTTCCCAACGAATGACCTTAAAAATATGGTGCGCACAAGAAGGCCATTTTTCATTGTGGCGTTATTAAAGGGGCCGCCGAAATGTTCGGCGAGCGGCGGCCCCTTTTTCCTTTTCGTCTTTCCCAACGTTCCCACTTTCCATTCTGTCCCGTTTTTCCTGACCTGTTTCCCTGAAACGCTTGCCCGCCGCCCGAAGAATTTCGGGCAAGCGTTTTCCTTTTCTCCTTCCGAGCCCTCCACACGCCGCGCCGCATCCCTATTTCGCCCTATCCCAACGGGTCGCCCGGAATTCTCCGGGCGCACGGGCGACCCGTTGATGACAAATAAAAAGGTTGCCTTTTGGT